>NZ_JBFALK010000011.1:102813-283139 GCF_040656155.1 Microtetraspora glauca | reverse complement strand
CAGCGGCGGGTGATCGGGGTGCGGCACGCCGACGGCTCGGCGAGCATCACCGGCCAGCAGTTGCCGGTGGATCAGGCGGCGGCCGCGATCGCCCGGGTGGACGCCATCGCGGTGCGGGCGAAGAAGACCGGCCTGCACGCCCCGATCGACCAGGTGCGGGCGGATGTGTTCCTGGGCCTGCTGGACGGCAGCATGTCCGGCCTGGATGACGATCAGATCATCGCCGTCCTGTTCGACAACGCCGCCCGCACACGGGCTGGTGACGAGGACGACTACGACGACCAACTCTCCGACGATCCCTTCGACGTCACCGACCTCGACGACAGCACCGACCTCTACGACACCGACGACACTGGGGACGCCGAGAACACCCGGCGCTCCGACGGCCTCCACGACGTCCAGCACGCCAACGGCGAGAAGAACGGCGACGTTGACGACACCGTCACCGGAGCGGGCACTTCCGGCTCTGCCGATCACAGCAACGGCGCCGACCCCTATGACGCGTCCGACGCTGGCGACGGTCAGGCTGACAACACCGACGCCAGCGCGGCCCCCGCCGCTCCATCCGATCACGGCAACCGCATCGATACGTGTGACCCGGACGGCTCTGGCGACGGCCGGGCTGACGACACCGACGCCAGCGCGACCTCCTCCGGTCCCGCCGATCACGGCAACCGCATCGGTGTGTATGACGCGTGCGGCTCGGGTGGCGGCGGCCGGGCTGACGACACCGACGCCAGCGCGGCCCCCGCCGCTCCATCCGACCATGGCGACGGCACCGATACGTGTGACCCGGACGGCTCTGGCGACGGCAGGGCTGCCCACACCGACACAAGCGCGACCTCCTCCGCTCCATCCGATCACGGCGACGGCATCGATACGTCGGACGCGTGCGGCGCCGGTGGCGGCGACCTCGGCCCCAATGCGAGCGTCAAAGATCCCCTCGGGGGTAGCGACGCTCCTTGTTTCGAGGCGAGTGCCCGCAGTCCATTCGACAACGGCGGCGACGTCTGCACCCCCGAGCCCCGCGACAGCGACCCTGACGCGGGTCCGCCCGGCCCCGACCCCGACCCCGGTCCCGGTCCTGGCGATGGCGATGGCGATGGCGATGGCGATGGTGGCCCCGCCGGCCCCGCCCCGGGTTCCGGTCCCGATGCTGGTCCCGGATCGGGGATCGAATCCAACGCCGCCCCTGGCTCTGAGACCGGTAGCGGCAACCTTCAGGTGGGCCTGTCAGGTGCGGGCACCATGACGGGAAGCACGGAGACCAAAGACGGCATTACGCCCAGCGCAGCGGGGCCCGCCGGCGCGGCGTGGTCGGTCGGGTTCGCGGCCGGTGAGCTACGGGTCCAGGTCTCCACCCTGATGCACCTGGACGACCAGCCCGCCGAACTCGCCGGATGGGGACCCATCCACGCGCAGTTGGCTCGCAGACTCGCCAAACGACAGATCGGCGGGGAATGGCGGTTCGCCGTCTGCGACGAACAGGGACACCTCCTCCACGCCGGGATCACCCGACGCCGCCCCGCAGGGTGGCCCCGCCACCCGGTACCAGATCCTGCGCCCCACCCGGCTGATCCAGCGCCCACACCGCCATTCCGCCCGGCCGAACCAGGCACCTCTTCTGCGTCCCGTCCGGCCGCCCCGGGCACCCCTCCTGCATTCGATCCGACCGACCCGGACACCTTTCCCGCATCTCGCTTTGCCGATCCGACACCCCCTCCAGGGGCCGGCTCCGCGAGCGGTCCGGGTGGTGGTTCGGTTCGCCGTCGCGGGATCGTCGAACTCCAGCTCCCGCTGGCGTTGCTGCACGAGCTGTACGCCGACATCTACGCCCAGGGCGGCTGGGCCGCCGTCATCGCCGACATCATGCGCCAATACGGCCAAGCCACAGGGCAGAACTCCCACTCCCCATCCAGCCCTCGAAACGGCCACGGCAACGGAAGCGTCCACGGGGATGGAAACGCCGACGGCAGCGGAAGCCTCCACGGCGGTGGCGGTGGCGGCGGTGGCGGCGGCGGTGGCGGTGGCGGCGGTGATGGCGGTGGTGGTGGTGATGGCGCCGGGGGCGACAGCGGCGGTGAGAGCGCGAGTGTCGTCACCCCGACCGTCGAAGGCGGCAGCACCAGTGGCTTCGGCGCTGCCCAGTTCGCTGACGCCCGGTCCGCTGATCCTGGAGCTCGCGGTGCTACGGCTCGCGGGGTTACGGCTCGCGGGGTTACGGCTCGCGGTGCTACGGATCATGGTGCTACAGCCCATGCTGCGCGGGACACGGTCACCGGCGGCGAGAAGGCTGCCGGGGATGAGCGGCGGCGGTTCCCCACAGCCGGGCTGCGGCGACGGATCGAGATCCGCGACAGAGTCTGCTCCCACCCCGGATGCCGAGCACCGGCGACCCGGTCGGAGATGGACCACACCCGCCAATACGCGAACGGCGGCCCCACCACCGAACACAACCTCGCCACCGCGTGCGCGCACGACCACGACCTGCGCGACAACGGCTGGCAGGTCATCCAGACCAGCCCCGGACATGTGACCTGGATCAGCCGGACCGGCCACCGCTACCCGGCCGAGCCGCCACCGATCATCGAACCCATGCCCGAACCCTTCGCCCCCAACGGCTGGACCACCGCCAGTGCCGCACGTGCCCCACGTGGGCTCGCGTCCAGCGGGTACGGCGCGGGCAGCATTGCCGGAGCCTCCCAGGAAGAGCTCCCGTTCCTGCCGACCTGGAACCATGAACCCGCCTGGTGGGAAGAACCCCGCCCCGAACCCGATCCCGCGCCACAGGATGCGGCGTCATCCGGCCCATCGCTCGACCCCGATGGGGAGGACATTCCACCCTTCTGAACCGGTGGAATACCGAGCCGGTCCCGATGACGGTAGGGCACCAGACCAGCGGCCCCGTGGCGGGGAAGGTTGCGATGCGAGCGCCTCAACGGATGCCCTGGGCGCTGACCCGAGACCGGCCTCAGGCGCGGCGGCGACGTCACCATCGCGGCCGGATCTGGCGAGGAGGGGGCACCCAGCACGGCGTCCGCGCCCACGAAGGAGGTCACCGTGTGGGCGATCAGCACGCGGCTGAAGCGGCTGAACCCGATGCGGGCCAACACACTCCGAACGGCCGTGGCATGGAGACGCATATGAAACAGCCGCGCGCGGAGCCACCTGAACCAGCAAAGCAACCGGGAACGACGGGGGTGCGAACAGACCACGCAGACTCACGATGAGCGGGAACGGCGCGGGCAGCATGACCGATCGGGCAGGGCTTGACCTGTCAGAAAGGACCTAATCGGAGTGGCCGAGTTGTGCGGAGATCCGGGCCGCGGAGTCGAGCAGCAGCCGGACGCAGTCGGCCATGTGCGGCTCGAACCGGGTGACCGGGCCTGAGACGCTGATCGCCGCCACCACGTGACCGTCGTGGTCGAAGACCGGGGCGGCGACGGAGGCGGCGCCCACCTGGCGCTCCCCCAGCGAGGTGGCGTATCCCCTGGCGCGCGTCTCGGCCAGCTCGGCTCTGAGCTTCTCGGGGTCGGTGATCGTGGCGTCGGTGACCCGCTCCAGGCGGTGCCTGGCCAGGTAGCCGTCGATCTCCTCGTCGGGCAGAAAGGCCAGGATCGCCTTGGACGAGCTGCCCGCGTGCAGTGCGTACGGGATGCCGAGGGAGACCTCCATCCGCAACTCCTGCTTGGGCACGACCTGCTCGGCGTAGAGCCGGGTGTCGCCGCGACGGATCGACAGGGTGGCGGTCTCGCCGGTCTGGGCGGACAGGCGGCGCAGTTCGCCGGCGGCCAGGAGCCGCAGGTCGGTGCGCGCGAGGTAGGCGCGCCCCAGGGCGATCGCCGCGTGACCGAGGGCGTAACGCCTGCTGGCCGGGTCCACGGTGATGAGCTCGCGGTTGCGCAGCGCGGTGAGGATGCGGTGCACCGCCGCCTTCGTCAGGCCGAGCTCAGTGGCGATCTCGGTCACCCCAAGGTCGGGACGGGGGCTACGCCCGAACAGCAGAAGGACATCCATCGCACGCTCGACCGCCGCGATGGACCTGCTCTGGCTCTCCGGCTCCTCGGAAGACATGGCAACAAGTGTATCCCGGTGCGAAACGGTTATCGGGTCCTCGTCGCGACAGCGGCTCCCCAGCGCATTGACACCCAGAACCCCCCTCGTTACCGTCAGCGTTACAACGTTTCCTACAGCGGAACGGCGGTAGTCTCGGTGGACACGAACCTCCTGCGCGAGGTGCTGGCCCGATGGGCGAGTGGCGTGGTGGTGGTCGCCACCATGACCGACTCGGGCAGGCGGCACGGCATGACGGCCAGCTCGTTCAGCGCTGTCGCGCTCGACCCACCCTTGATCTCGATCTGTCTCACGACGACGAGCACCACTCAGCGATTGATCGAGCAGAGCGACATCTTCACGGTGAGCATCCTGGGTCATGACCACGAGCCCATCGGGCGGCGGTTCGCGGGCATGGACAAGTCGGGAACCACGGGTCGCTTCGGTCAGGAGCGGTGGGACACCGCCCAGACCGGCGCCCCGGTCCTCGCGGACGCGGTCGGCTGGCTGGACTGCCGGGTGGCCGCCAGGCACGAGGCCGGCGACCACACGATCATCCTCGGTACGGTGCAGGCCGCGGCCACACCGCGCTCGGCCGAGCCACTCATCTACCACGCCCGCACGTTCTGCAAGCTCCGCAACGCGATGATGCAGGGGGTAATCCAATGATCGCCGAACGACTCGTCGAGGACATGACCGACGCCGAGCGGGAGCGCGCCGCCCGGGTCGAGTCCGTGCTACCCGTGCTGCGGGCCATGGCGGAGGAGTCCGACATGCGGGCGACGTTCCCCGCCTCGCACGTCGGACTGCTGCGCGACGCCGGGCTACTCGGCCTCGTGGTGCCGGAGAGGTTCGGCGGGCTGGGCGGCACGCTGCGCGATCTGGCCGCTGCCACCTACGCCATGGGTACGGCCTGCCCCTCCACCGCGCTGGCCTTCTTCTTCCACAACACCAGCGCCTCCCGCGGGCTGCTGCCGCTGGAGGCCATCGAGGCCGGGCTGTTCACCGAGGAGGAGGCGCCGAACGTCCGCGCCTTCGCCGAGAAGGTGCTGACCCGGATGGCCGGCGGCACCTGGCTGGCCAACTTCGCGTCCGAGTCGGTGAAGAGTTCGACCGCCAACATCACGATCGCCACCACCGCTCGCCCGGTCGACGGCGGCTGGGTCCTCGACGGCGAGAAGTCGTTCGGCTGCGCGACAGGCGTCGCCGACTACTACCTGACCACGGCCAAGCTGGAGGGGCACGAAACCGCCGAGGGCCTCGCCACGTTCTTCGTTCCGCGCGACGCGGAGGGCGTGAGCGCTCGGGACACCTGGGACGGCCTCGGCATGCGGGCCAGCGCCAACAACGGCATCCGGCTGAACGGCGTGTTCATCCCCGCCGAGGAGGCGCTCACGATCCCCGGCGCGTTCACCCGCATGCTCACCATGAGCCGGGGCAGCTTCGTGGGGAACCAGCTCGCCATCTCGGCCGTCTACACCGGGGCCGCGCAGAGCGCCTACGACCACATCATCGAAACGCTCACCCGCAAGACCTTCGCCGATACCGGCAGGCCGATCGCGTCCTCCCCGCTGCACCAGCAACTCATCGGCGAGATGACCCAGCAGCTCGAGACCGCGTACCTCTGGCTGCGCTACCAGCTCCTGCTCGAGACCAGCGAGCCCCCGCTGAAGCCGAAGCATGAGGTGTTCACGCAGTGGCGGCTCGGCAAGGGCTCGGTCACCGAGGCCTGTTTCCAGGTCGCGCTGATCGCGTTCAAGGCCGGTGGCACCTCGGGGGCGATGATGAACGGCGTCGTCGGCCGCGCGCTGCGCGACCTCGCGATGGGACTGGTCATGACGTTCCCGGCCGAGCGGGGCAGGCTGGAGACCGCCCAGATCATCACGGAGGCCAAGGCGAACGAGCTGTTCACCACCGCTGCCCGTTCCGGGGAATGATCGGGAACATCGAGTCCAATAGTGGAGCATTCGTGATCGACATTCCTGCCCACCGCGACCTGGTGGACGGCACCTGGGCCGACTGCACTGAGGATCTGGACTTCGATCTCGAAGATCCGGCCACCGGCGAAGTCACCGGCCGGGCACTCGGGACGGCTCCCGGGCGCATCGAGGCGGCCCTCGACGCCGCCGACGGCAACGCGGCGCGATGGGCCGCCACCCCTCCGGAGCGCCGGGCCGAACTCCTCGATTCCGCCGCGGAAGCGCTGGACAAGCGGATCGCGGAGATCGTCGCGCTGGAGTCCTTCGCCACCGGGGTGCCGATCCGGCAGACCACCCCACTCGGAACGATCGTCTCCGGCTCGTTCCGCCTCGCCGCCGCCCAGCTCCGCGAGGGCTGGTTGCACAGCACACGGGACCGCGAGGACGGGAGGGCCGTGGAGGTGCACCGGCTGCCCCTCGGCCCCGCCCTATGCCTGGTTCCGTGGAACGCCCCGGCGCCGATGGCCGCGCACAAGGTCGCCAGCGCGCTCGCCGCGGGCTGCCCGGTGCTCCTCAAGGTGAGCGAGTACGCACCCTACGGCTCCCAGTTGCTCGCCCAGGTTCTGCACGAGGTACTCCCACCGGGCGTCTTCCAGTGCCTCCAGGGCGGGCCGCGGACCGGTGGGCGGCTGGTCGAGGACCCGCGCGTCCGCGCGGTCTCCTTCACCGGCGGTCTGGCGGGTGGGCGGTCCGTCGCGGCCGCCTGCGCCGCCGGGCTCCGCCCCGTGCAGCTCGAACTCGGCGGCAACAACCCCCTGGTGGTCATGCCCGACGCCGACACCGGGACCGCCGCGCGGGCCGCGACGGACCTGCTCACCACGCTCAACGGCCAATGGTGCCGGGCGCTGGGCCGCCTGATCGTCCCCCGTGAGCGCCTCGACGAGATCGTCGAGGCCGTCGGCGAGCACCTGCGCGCCCTGCGTGTGGGGCCCCCGCTGGAGGAGACCACCGACTACGGCCCCCTGATCCACTCCGTACACCTGCGACGGGTCAACGAGGCGATCGCCGCCTCCGGCGGCCTGGCGTTACCGTGCGGGACCGTGCCCGAGGTCGGCAACTTCCTCGCGCCCACGCTGCTCACCGGAACCGATCTCACCGACGAGATATTCGGCCCGGTCGCGGCCGTCGTCCCCTACGACACCGTGGACGAGGCCGTCGCGCTGGCCAACGCCACGCCGTACGGGCTGGAAGGGTACGTCGTGGGCACGGACGAGGAGCGGTCGCTCGCTGTCGCCCGGCGTGTCCGGGCGGGCGAGGTGAAGGTCAACGGCTCCAGCGTCATGAGCCTGGACCTGTTCACCCCACGCCCGGCCTGGGGTCTGTCTGGCCTGGGAGAAGAAGGCACCCGCGAAACGCTCCAGTTCTTCACCAACGCCCGAGTCGTCGGTGTCGAGGGCGGCTTCGCCCTGCACGGGAGGCGGCCATGAGACGGGTGCTGGTGGCCGGCGCCGGGCCGGTGGGGCTGACCGCGGCGCTCGCCCTCGCGCGAGGCGGCGTACCGGTAACCGTGCTGGAGGCCGGATCCGAACTGGCGGCCGAGTCACGGGCGTCCACCTTCCACCCGCCCACGCTGGAGATGCTCGCCGAGCTGGAGGTGCTGGACGAGCTGCTCGCCAGAGGCCTGGTCGCCCGCACGTTCCAGTATCGCGATCGGTCCGGGGGCCCGATCGCGTCTCTGGACATGGACGTCCTCTCGGGCGACACTCCCTACCCTTTCAGGGTCCAGTGCGAACAGAGCAAGCTCACCCCGATCCTGCTGGACCACCTGCGACGGCACGGCGGCGAGGTCCTTTTCGGGAGAGAGGTCCGATCGCTGGCCGTCCACGCGGACGAGGTGACCGCCACCACCGCGGGCGACACGTTCACCGGCGACTGGCTGATCGGCGCCGACGGCGCCCACTCGGCGGTACGCCACGCGCTCGGCATCCCCTTCGAAGGCCTGACCTATCCCGAACGCTTCCTGGTCGCCTCGGCCGACGAGGACCTGGAGCCGCTGCTCCCAGGGATCGAGCTGATCAACTACGTGTTCGATCCGGCGGAATGGCTCGTGCTGCTCAGGACCCCTGACCACTGGCGGGTCCTGCTGCCCACGCCGTCCGACACGCCCGACGCGGCCGAGCTGGCCCGCCTGCCCGCGCGGCTGCGCGCCATAGCCGACCCCGGCCGTGACTGGAAGGTCGCCCACGCCTCCATCTACCGGGTCCACCAGCGGATCGCCGCCCGCTTCCGGCACGGCCGGGTGCTCCTGGCCGGCGACGCCGCCCATGTCAACAACCCGCTCGGCGGCCTGGGCATGAACAGCGGCATCCACGACGCGGTCGCCGTCGCCACCGCGCTCCTGGCGGACGACGACGACGCGCTCGACGCCGCCGCGTCCAGGAGGCGTGAGGTGGCGCTCAACCATGTCCGCCCGATGAGCCATGGCACCTGGGAGAAGCTGCGCTCGGCCGACCCGGCGGCGCACCACGCGGAGCTGCGGAACCTGGCCGCCGACCCACACGCGGCCCGGACCCATCTGCTTCGCGCGTGCCTGATCTCCTCGCTGCGCGAGACCGCGTGAGCACCACATCACCGGGGAGCGCCCCCGTGATCGCCAGGGAGAATCCGGCTCGGTCCGGCGAGCTCGTGGGATGCGTGCCGGCCACGGAACCGGCCGCGGTGGACTCGGCGGTCCGCCGGGCGGACGACGCGTTTCGCGAGTGGTCGAGGATCCCGATCACGGAGCGGATCACCGCACTGCTGGGGGCCGCCGAGGCCGTCTCCGCCCGGTCGGAGGAGTTGGCCACGCTGCTGGCCCGCGAGTCCGGCAAGCCTCTGGCCGACTGCCGCGGCGAGATCGGCTTCGCGGTCGCCTTCCTGCGCTGGGTCTGCGACCGCGCCCCGGTCACCCTCGCGCCCACGGAGATCGACGACGCCGCCGGGCGGCTGGTGGTGCGGCGCAAGCCGTACGGGGTGGTGGGCTGCATCACCCCGTGGAACGCGCCGGTCATCCTGGCGCTGCTCAAGCTCGGGCCCGCGCTGGTGGCGGGCAACACGGTCGTGCTCAAACCCTCGCCGCTGGCCCCGCTCGCGATCACGGAGATCGTCTCGCTGCTGCCGGCGGTACAGGTCGTCCACGGCGGCGCCGAGACCGGCCGGGCGCTGGTCGGCCACCCGCTGGTTCGCAAGGTCGCCTTCACCGGCGGCGACGCGGCCGGGCGGGAGATCGCGGCGACGGCCGGGGCGATGATCACGCCCTCGGTCCTGGAGCTGGGCGGCAACGACCCTGCGGTCTTCCTCCCGGACTTCGCGTTGGCCGACGCCGACTATGAGCGGCTGGTCATGGCGTCCTTCGCGACCAGCGGTCAGGTCTGCATGGCCGCCAAACGCCTGTACGTCCCGCGCGCTCGGGTCGCGGAGTTCACCGAGGCGTACGTCGCGGCGGCGGAACGGATCCTCGTCGTCGGCGACCCGCTCGATCCGCGGGTCACGATGGGACCGGTCATCTCGGCCGGTGCCGCCGCCAGGATACGCGCGCTCCTCGCGGCGTCGGGTGGCGGCACGGCGGTGCCGCTGGGACGGAACGCTCCCGGACATGATCCGCTGTCTGGATATTTCGTGACTCCGCGTCTCGTCGTGGGTCTGGACGATGACGCCCCCCTCGTGGCCGCGGAGCAGTTCGGCCCGCTCGTGCCCCTCCTGGTCTACGACGGCGAGGAAGAGGTCCTGACCCGCGCCAACGCGAGCGAACTGGGTCTCGGGGCCTCCGTCTGGTCCGCCGACGAGGAGCGCGCCTTCGCGCTGGCGGACCGGCTGGAGGCCGGATTCGTCTTCGTCAACACGCACAACCGCACCGGGATGTCCCTGCGCGCGCCCTTCGGCGGGATCAAGCGCAGCGGCTACGGCCGCGAGTACAGCGAGGAGGGCCTGTTGGAGTACGTCCACCCTGCGGTCGTCCACGCCCCCGCCGCCTTCCGTCCCGGCGGTACAGGCATGGCCGCGGGCGCCTACCCCGGCTGACCCGCCTCCGCGCCCACCTCCGCGCCCCATCTCCACGCCGCGCGGAACGCTCCGGGCCCTGACGGCGCCAGTGGGTGACCGGCGGGGTGACCAGTGGGGATGAACGCGCCGGGATCCCCACCGTACCGAACTCATCGGCGGTCGTCCTTCAGGCGGCGATCCCAATGGGGCACCCCTCTTGACGCGCCAGAACCCCAGTCCTAGGTTTCCACTAACGGAACAGCGTATCTCTATGGGATACAGGAAAGGTGGCGTCGTGGAACTCACTCGCCGAAAGGTCCTACGAATTGGCGGGCTGGCTGTCGCCGCGATCGCCACCGGGTGCGCGACCGCACCGAAGAAGGTCGCCACAGGAGCGACCGGTACGGCCGGCGCGGCCGGCGCGCCGCTCGTCGTCGCCTCCTCCGCCATCACCAACTCCCTCGACCCGGCCGCCGCGCTCTCCAACGTGGGCGCCACCTTCACCGCCCAGGTCTATGACCCCCTGGTCACCTTCGGCACGGACGGGAAGCCGGCACCGGCCCTGGCCACCGCCTGGCACATGGTCGACGACCGCACGATGGAGTTCACTCTCCGCCAGGGGGTGAAGTTCCACCGCGGTGGAGTCTTCGACGCCGCCGCGGTCAAGGCCAACATCGACCGGCTCCTCTCCGGCGACCCGACGTTCGCCTTCCGCGCCGGGCAGATGGGCACGCTTTCCGGCGCGGAGGTCGTCGACGCGAGCACCGTACGGATCACGACGAAGGAACCGGACCCCGTCCTGCTGAACCGCCTGGTCCGGTTGAGCATCACCGACCCGGCGATCTTCAAGGAGAAGCCGGGCACGGTCGCCTCCGGCACCGGCCCCTTCCGGGTGACCGCGTACACCCCGGCCAAGAGCATCGAGTTGGAGGCGTTCCCCGAGTCCTGGCGGAAGTCCGCGAGCGTCACGACCGCCCGCATCGTCGCCATCCCCGACCCCGGCACGCTGACCACCGCGCTCCGTACCGGCGAGGTGGACGGCGCCTACGGCCTGCCGCCCGCGGTGGCGGCGCAACTGGCCGCGTCGTTCACCGTGAAGCCCGTCACCGCCGGATCCTGCGCGGTGCTGAGCATGATCGGCGATGTGGAGCCCAAGCTACGCGACAAGCGGGTACGGCTGGCGCTCAACCTGGCCGTCAACAAGGAGGAGTTCGTGAAGTCCGGGCTGTCGGGCTACGGGAAGGTGCCCAACGGGCAGCTGCTCCAGCCCGGCTTCGTCGGTCACGACCCCTCCCTGGAGGCCTTCCCCTATGACCCTGATCGCGCCAAGGCCCTGCTCAAGGAGGCCGGTGCGGAGGGCCTGACCCTGAACATCGCCACCACCGCGCTCTTCAAGCAGCAGGCCGAGATAGCCGCCGGCTACCTCGCCAAGGTCGGCATCACCTCCGAGGTGGTCATCCAAGACCTCTCGAGCTTCATCACCACGTTGCTGAAGAAGAGCGAGACCCCCCTGATCTACTGGCAGACCGACTACTTCGACCTGCGCGACATCGCCGGGGTCAGCCGCTTCGGCCCGCAGCCCGAGGGTGTGCAGAAGCACGTGGACGACGAGGAGTACATCAGCCTCTTCACGAAAGCCCAGGCCGAGATGGATCCGGCCAAGCGGGAGGAGACCATCAAGGCGATGGCCAGGCGGCTCCACGACGAGGCCGGAGTCGTCTTCCTGGCCTGGCCGCAGACGGTCTACGTCCACTCGGCCACGTCCGACCTGAAGCTCAACGTCGACGGCAACGTGCTGCTGTCCGAATCCAGGAAGGCGATATGAGCGCAGGCCGTACAGCCCCGCGGGTTCTCCGCGCGGGCGCGGTATGGCTGGTCCGGCTGGTCGTGACCGTCCTGGGCGTGCTGACCCTGCTCTTCTTCCTCCTCCGCCTGTCCGGTGATCCCGCCGCGGTCCTCGTGGGACCGGGCGGGTCCCAGGAGGACATCGACCGGGTCCGCACCGAACTGGGCCTGGACCTTCCGCTGTGGACGCAGTACGGCACCTTCCTCGGCGATGTCGCCCGGCTCGACTTCGGGGTCTCCCCGCATACGGGAGAGCCCGCCATCTCGGCGGTGCTGGCCCGGCTGCCACTCACCCTGCAGATCGTCGGCGCCACGCTCGCGCTCGCGGTGCTGATCGGCGTGCCGCTCGGCATGCTCGCCGCGGCCCGGGCCCGCCACGCCTCCGCCCGCGCCGTCACAGCGGCCGCCTCGATCGCCCAGGCGATGCCGAACTTCGTGCTCGGCCTGCTGCTCCTGCTGGTCTTCGCGCTCTGGCTCGGCTGGTTGCCGAGCTACGGCGCGGAGAGCCCGCTGCACGCGGTGCTCCCGACGCTGACCCTCGCCGCCTTCACCGTCGCCCGCGTCGTACGGCTGGTACGTGCCGGCTTGCTGGAGGCGATCGAGCAGGACTTCATCCGCACGGTACGGGCGAAGGGGGGCGGCCGTCTGCGCGCGCTGGCGCGGCACGCGCTGCCCAACGCGTTCCCGCCGGTGCTGGCCTTCCTCGTGGTCGACAGCGCCTACCTGCTGTCCAGCACGGTGATCGTCGAACAGCTCTACGCCTACGACGGAATCGGCAAGCAACTCGTGGACGCGATCTTCCAGCGGGACTACCCGATCGTGCAGGCGACGGTGTTCGTGGTGGCGGTGCTGGTCGTCGCGGTCAGCGCGATCGGCGACGTGCTCGGCGCGCTCGTCGACCCGCGAGTCAGAAGGGAGGCGGCGGGATGAGGACGTCGGTGCGGATCGCACTGGCGGGGTCGGCGCTGATCGCGCTCGCGGTGACGTTCGGCCCGCCTCTGCTCGGTCTGGATCCGCTGGAGCAGGATCTGCCGGCCAAGCTGGCGCCGCCGTTCTGGATGGAGGGCGCGCTGGCCGGCCATCCACTCGGCACCGACCAACTCGGCCGCGATCTGCTGGCGCGTGTCCTGGCGGGCGGGCGGACCTCACTGCTGGTCGGCTTCGCCGCCAGCTCGCTCGCCTGCGCGGTGGGCATCGTGGTGGGGCTGCTCGCGGGCTACCTCGGCGGCTGGGTCGACCGGCTGGTCATGGGGCTGGGCGATCTCTGGATCGCCTTTCCCTTCCTGGTGCTGGCGATCGCGACCATCGGCGTCGTGGGTTCGTCGACCCCGGTCCTGATCACGCTGCTCGTACTCGCCGGCTGGGTCACCTCCGCCAGGGTGACCCGGGCGATCGTCAAGCAGGTCAGGGGTGAGGACTACGTGATGGCGGCGGTCGGCGCGGGCGCCGGTCACCTGAACGTGCTGACCCGGCATCTGCTGCCCGCGGTGGCCGGCGCCAACCTGGTGATCTGGACCTTCAGCGTCGGCACGATGGTGCTCGTCGAGGGCGGACTGTCGTTCCTCGGTCTGGGTGTGCGCCCGCCCACCCCTTCCTGGGGCACGATCCTCAACGACGGACGCGAGTTGCTGGAGACGGCGTGGTGGATCCCGCTGTGGCCGGGACTGACGCTCACCCTGACCGTGCTCCTCGTCAACCTGCTGGGCGACGGACTCCGTGACACTCTCGACGTTCGGACGGACGACCATGCTTGAAGTGAAGGATCTGGTGGTGACCGCCGGGGGCGTGCGGATCGTCGACGGCGTCTCCTTCGAGGTACGACCGGGCGAGGTGCTCGGCATGGTCGGCGAGTCGGGGTCGGGCAAGACGATGACCATGCTCGCGGTGGCCGGGCTGCTGCCCGGCCCGGCCCGGATCACCGGAGGGACGGCCGCCCTGTACGGCACCGAGCTGACCGAGGCCCGGCTCGAACGGATCAGGGGACGCCGGATCGGCTTCGTCTTCCAGGACCCGGCGACGTCGCTCAACCCGCTCATGCGGGTCGGCGCGCAGATCGCGGAGGTGCTGCGGATTCACGGCCTGGGCCGTACGGCGGCGCGGCGGCGGGCCGTGGAGCTGCTGGAGCAGGTCGGCATCGGCCCGGAGCGGGCCAGGGTGTATCCGCACGAGCTCTCGGGCGGGATGCGGCAGCGGATCGTGATCGCGATGGCCATCGCGCTCAGGCCCGCCCTGTTGATCGCGGACGAACCCACCACGGCGCTGGACGTCACGGTCCAGGAGCAGATCATGCGGGTGCTACGCGCCGCGCAGCGGGAGACGGGAGCGGCGACCGTGCTCGTCAGCCACGATCTCGGCCTCGTCTCCGAGGCCGCGCACCGGATCGCGGTGATGTACTCCGGCCGCCTGGTCGAGACAGGAACCGCGGACGAGGTCCTCGGCGCGCCTCGGCACCCCTACTCCGCCGCCCTCATGCGGTCACGGCCGCGGATCGGCGCGGGCCGGGGGCCGCTGCCGGTGATCCCCGGGCATCCGCCCGCGCCGAAGTCACGCCCACCCGGCTGTGCCTTTCACCCCCGCTGTCCTGTCGCGCTCGCCCGTTGCGCGCAGGAGATCCCCCCGCTTGCCGGCGGCGTGGCCTGCTGGGCGGTGCAGGATGGCTGAGCCGCTGCTCCGTGTCACCGACCTGCGCAAGAGCTACGGCGCGTCATGGGCGGTCGACGGCGTGACGTTCGAGGTCGATCGGGGCGAGACGCTCGCGATCGTGGGCGAGTCCGGCTGCGGGAAGTCGACGCTGGCCCGGTGTGTGGCGCGGCTGGCGCAGCCCACCAGCGGCAGCGTGCGCTTGGACGGGCTGGAGCTGGCGACACTGTCACGCCGGCGGCTGCGCCCGCTGCGGCCACGTTTCCAGCTCGTCTTCCAGGACCCCTCCACCTCGCTGAACCCGCGCTGGACCGTCGAAGAGATCGTGCGGGAGCCGCTACGCCTGCAAGGCGTGCGCGGGGACGTGCCCGGCCTGCTCTCGGAAGTCGGCCTGGACCCCGGGCTCGCGGGCAGGCACCCGCACCAGCTCTCCGGCGGGCAGCGGCAACGCGTGGGCATCGCGAGGGCGCTGGCCCTCTCGCCCGACCTGCTGGTGCTCGACGAGCCGGTCACCGCGTTGGACGTCTCCGTGCAGGCCCAGATCATCAACCTGCTGCTCCGGCTGCAGGAGGAGCGCGGCCTGGGCTACCTGTTCATCTCGCACGACCTCGCGGTGGTGAGCGCCGTCGCCCATCGGATCGCGGTGATGCACGCCGGCCGGCTGGTCGAGACGGGGCCGGCCGAGCAGGTGCTCGGCCGGCCCTCGCACGACTACACCAGGGCCCTGGTCGCGGCGGTCCCCGGCGCCTGACCAGGCGGTATCCGTCGGATACCGCCTGGCTAGGCGTGCGCCACGGCGGGACGCGCGAAGCCGAAGTTCTCGCGGAGCGTCGTGCCGTCGTACTCGGTACGGAACAGGCCCCGCCGCTGCAGCTCCGGCACGACGTGGTCGACGAAGTCCTCCAGGCCGCCGGGCAGGGTCGGGGGCATGACGTTGAAGCCGTCGGCGGCGCCCTTGGTGAACCATTCCTCGATCTCGTCGGCGATCCGCTCGGGGGTGCCCGCCACCACTCGGTGTCCCCGGTTCCCGGCCAGGCGGCTGAGCAACTGCCGTACGGTCAGGCCCTCCCGCTTGGCCATGGCCACGACGACCCCGGCCCGGCTCCGCTGGCCCTCGTTCACCCCCGGGATCTCGGGCAGCGGCTCGTCGAGTGGATGGTCCGTCAGGTCCACGCCGAGGACGTCGGAGAGCGCGCCGAGCGCCGACTCGGGGACGACGAGCGCCCCGAGCTCCTCCTGCAGCCGCGCCGCCTCGGCTTCGGTGGAGCCGATGATGGGCGACAGGCCCGGCAGGATCGCCACATCGTCGCGGTCCCGGCCGTACTTCGCGAGCCGTCCCTTGAAGTCGGCGTAGAACGCCAGGGCCGAGTAGATGACCGGTTGCGCGGTGAAGACGGCTTCGGCGTAGCGGGCGGCGAACTCCTTGCCGTCCTCGGAGGAGCCCGCCTGGACCAGCAGCGGCCGGCCCTGCGGCGGGCGGGGGATGTTCAGCGGTCCGTGGACCTTGAAGAGATGTCCCTTGTGGTCCACGGCGCGGACCTTCTCCTTGTCGGCGTAGATGCCCTGGTCCTGGTCGGCGACGATGGCGTCGTCCGCCCAGCTGTCCCAGAGCTTGGTGACCACGTCCACGAACTCGGTCGCCCTGACGTATCGGGCGGCGTGGGGCGGGAGGTCCCCGCCGAAGTTGCGCGCCTCCGACTCGAAGGCCGAGGTGACGATGTTCCATCCGGCGCGGCCATGGCTGATGTGATCCAGCGAAGCGAACTTGCGCGCCACGTTGAACGGCTCGTTGTAGGTGGTGGACACGGTACCGATCAGGCCCACGTGCTCGGTGACCGCGGCCATCGCGGCCAGCGTCGTGACCGGCTCCAGGCCGCCGAGGGTGTGGTACTTGATGTCTCCCCAGAAGGAGAGGGAGTCGGCCAGGAACACCGAGTCGAGTTTGCCCCGCTCGGCGATCTGGGCCAGCTCCTGGTAGTGCCGGATGTCGGTGACCCGGGAGGGATCCGCGCCCGCGGTACGCCAGGCGGCCTCGTGGTGGCCGACGCCCATGAGGAAGGCGTTCAGATGGAGCTTTCTCATCTCATCCTCCAACCACAGTGTGTTTCCCATAAGGAAACATTGTTTTGCCTACGAAGACTAGCAACAGCGGGTGGGATCACGAATCGTGGTCGACGACGGCGCGAGCGGCGAGCCGCGGGCGGAGCCAGGCGGCCACCTCGAGGTGGGCCGGGTGCTCCTGGTAACCGGTCAGCTCTTCGAGGGACTCGTGCCGCGTGATCAGGCACAGGTCGTAGGAGACCGGAGACCCGACCGTGTCGAGCCCGACGACGAGATCGCGGATCTGCTCCACCCTGCCCCTCAGCCCTTGGAGCAGCTCCGCGGCCTTCGGCGCGTCCTCCCGATCCGTGAACCTCATCAGCACCACGTGGGTCAGCATGATTTTCCTCCTGGACATTTCCTCCGGTTCCGCGAGATCCTACGACTTGGAAACAGTGTTTCTCTAGATGTAACAGTCGAGGAGCGGGCATGGTGCGTGTCGCGGCGGCGCAACTTGAGACGGGTCAGGACGTGGCGGCCAACCTTGCCGCCTGCCTCCGCGTGATCGACTCGGCCGCGGCCCAGGGAGCCGAGGTGATCGTGCTGCCCGAGTTCTGCAACCACCTGTCCTGGTACGAGGACCGCGCGCACGCGCGACGGCTGGCCTGCCGACACGGGGACCCGTTTCTCTCCGCTGTCTCCGAGCGGGCCGCCAGGCACCGCGCGTACGTCAAGATCGGCGTCACCCTGGCGAGGCGGGACGGACGCACCACAGGCGCCTCACTGCTCTACGGCCCCGACGGAACCCTCCTCGGCGAGGCCGACAAGCAGACCCTGATGGGCGCGGAGAACGACCACCTCGACCCCGGAACGACCGTCGGCCCGGTGATCGCGACCGAGATCGGCCGGCTCGGCATGTACGCCTGCATGGAGGGCGTGATCAGCGAGATCACCCGGGGGCTGGTGCTGCGCGGCGCGCAGGTGCTGCTCAACAGCCTGAACTCGTTCGCCGTGGACGAGGCGAGCCTGCACATCCCCGTCCGCGCCGCCGAGAACAAGGTCTGGGTGGTCGCCGCCAACAAGGTCGGGCCGCTGGTGCCCGCGGACACGCTGGGCTCGGTCAGCGCCGGGCTCGGCGTCCCGCCGGAATGGTTGCACGGCGCGGGCGAGAGCCAGATCGTCGCTCCGGACGGCGCCATCGTGGCCCGAGCGCCACGGACCGGCGAGGCGGTGGTCGTCGCCGACATCGACATGGCCCTCGCCGACGACAAGCTCCGCCCCGACGGCACGGACATCCTGGCCGCTCGCCGCCCGGCCCTCTACGGGCCGATCGCCGCCGAGCCCCGGGGCCGCAGGGCTTCCGCCGGAGCCGAGCGCCTGGTCGTGTCCGCAGTGCGGCCCGGCGACGAGCCGGGTACCGCCGCGGATCTCATCCGGCAGGCGGCCGAAGGCGGAGCGGAACTGGTCGTGCTCCCCGAACTCTGCGGGGTGACGGCGGCGGACGCGGCACGAGCGGTCCGCGGGACGGCGGCGCACGTGGTGCTCACCGAGATCCGGGACGGGGCCCACGAGGGGCTGCTGGTCTCCGGTGAGGGGGTCGTGGGGCGGCAGCGGGCCCTCCACGCCTCCGCACGGCACGCCGGGCGGGTCACCTCACTGGGCGATGGCCTGGAGATCTTCGAACTGCCCTGGGGACGGCTCGCCGTCGTCGTCGGCGACGACGCGGTGTACCCCGAGACGTTCAGGCTGGCGGCGCTGGCCGACGCGGACGTCGTCGCGGTTCCGTTCACCCCGTCCGAACCCTGGGAGCTGGAGTACGGCCTGCTGGAACGGGCCGCGGAGAACCGGCTCAACGTCGTCGCCGCCGGCCATGACGGACCGGCGGGCCTGGCCGGGGCGATCCTGGCGGCGCCGCGCGACTTCACCCTCTGGACCGCCTGGGAGGGCCCGTTCAGCGGCCGGATCAGCCACCCGCTCGTCACGCCGGTCAAGAACGGCGACCGCGTGGTTCGCGCCGACGTCTACCCGGCGCAGGCCGTCAACCGGCACGTCTCCCGCCTGACCGACCTCGTGGACGGCAGGCCCTGGCGGCTGGTCGACGCACTCGTCACCGGCCATTGACATAGCCACGCCAAGAGTTTCACCATGGGAAACAATGTTTCGAACAGGAGTCCCGTTTTGAAAGAGACGCTCCAGAACGTGGAAGACATGGTCGACCAGTCGCCGATCGTCGACGTCACCGAGGCCTTCCAGCGGTGGCAGGAGTTGCTCGGCGAGCTGACAGCGAAGATCGAGGCCCGGTTCGAACTGAGGCGCGACCCGTCCACCGAGGCTCTCGAGTCGTACGGGTCCTACCCTGAGGGGGCGGGCGGCAGGCTCGCCGCCTTCAGCGGTCCGGAGATCGACTGGATGGTTCACTCCTGGATCGGGAACCCGAAGGCGAGCTTCGTCAACCTGCACCTGACGGTCTGGCTCGGCCCGCACATCAGGGTCCCGCACCTGGGCATCGCGCTGCTGCTCTGGCCCGAAGGGTGGTTCTACGCCGACGCCATCCCACGCGGCGACCTCATCGGCGACGGGGACTACTACGACCGCTACTACACCCCCAACGAGGCGGACTGGCTGGAGCACAGGGAGAAGCACGAGGACTTCGTCTGGTTCACCAGCCCGACCGCGTTCATCCGGGCCAGCCTCTCCCCGACGGCGTACTGCTACTCCTTCCCGGCCTCCCAAGCCAACATCGAGGTCGTACGCGACGTGCTGCACCGGCGGGTCGACCAGTGGCTGGCCTGGGTGGACGAGGCCGAGCCCGTCCCGTTCGAGGAGCGGGCCGCGCTGTCCGAGCGCGACCTCGCCGTCCGCAGGAACATCGCCGAACGCGACCCGGCGAACGTGATGGGCGTCAAGCTGTTCGGCCAGGAGACCACCGACATGCTGGTGCGCTCCCTGTGGGGCGGCGACCGGGTGCTCCCCCGGCCCTCGGGACCGGGTGAATGACCCTATGAGCCTGGTCAGGTCACTGTGGTGGGCCGCGCGGACCGGGGGACGACCTCCCTTCGACACCGCGCATCTCAAGGTCTACTATCCGGCGACGGCCCACGGTGACGACGCGGAGCGGCTGGCCGGAGTGTTCCCGCCCGCCCCGGACGGCATGCCGTACCCCGTCGTGCTGTTCCTCTCGGGCATCAACGTCGGGCAGGACGCCTACCGGCGGCTCGCCTGCCTGCTCGCGGCCGGGGGCTTCGCCGTGGTGACCTTCGACCAGGTGGCGGAACTGTTCGGCGGCCAGTACGGCCTGACGCCGGGAGTCGACGTCGACGCGGCCACACCGCGGACGTACGGCACACGCCCCACCTGCCCGGCCATCCCCGCGCTGCTGGACGCGCTGGCCCGGCTCAACGAGACGGGACCGCTCAAGGGCGCGCTGGACCTGGACCGCGTCGCGCTCGGCGGCCACTCCGCCGGCGGCACGGTCGCTCTGCAGTCCGCGCGCTTCTTCCCCCAGGTGAAGGCGGTGTTCGCCTGGGGCACGCACACGATGGCGGCCACCATGCTCGGCTGGCCGGCGGGCACGGTGTTGCCCGCCCAGGTGACCTGCCCCGTACTGCTCGGCGCCGGAGGCAACGACGGCGTCGTCGACGGCAGCGCCGACCGGTACGGCGAGGACCCCGCGACCCGGCGGGATCCGGTGACCAGGACCTTCGAGGAGGCCCTGCCCGAGTCGCCGGAAAGCGGGCGGGGCGGTGACCATCTGCTGGCCGTCTACGAAGGCGCCAACCATTTCGCGATCGCCGACCCGGTGGACCCGACCGTGGCGCGCGCGTTCCTGGACGGCCCCGCCTCTCGCGATGTCCTCCCTCAGTTCGGGCATCTCGTCATGGTCTTCCTGGGGGCCCACCTGTCTCAGGACCACGGGGCCCGAGCCGCACTCGACGGATTCGACGGACTACGTCGACGTTAGGAGCGAGATCATGCTCAAGAATTTCTGGTACGCGCTGGAGTTCGCCGACAGGGTCGGGCGCAAGCCCATCAAAGTACGTTGCCTGGGCCAGGACTTCGTGCTCTACCGCACGCGCAAGGGCGAGGTCGCCTGCCTGTCCGACCTGTGCGTCCACCGGGGCGGCGCGCTGTCCATGGGCACCCTCAAGGACGACACGGTCGTGTGTCCCTACCACGGCTGGGAGTACGAACCCGGCGGCGCGTGCGTGCGGATCCCCGCCAACCCGGAAGGACGGGGCATCCCCAGGAAGGCCCGGGTCGACTCCTACCCGACGACCACGAGATACGGCCTGGTGTGGGCGTTCCTCGGCGACCTGCCGGAGGAGGAGCGGCCGCCCATCCCGCACATCCCGGAGTACGACAATCCGGCCTTCCGCATGGTCCGGCTCGAGATGGAGGTCAACGCCAACTACGAGCGGGCCTTCGAGAACGCGGTGGACGCCGCGCACACCCCGTTCGTTCACGGCACCGTGTTCGGCAATCCGGACAAGCCGGAGATCCCCGACTACACCATCCGGCAGGAGGACTGGTTCGCCGAGGCCGACGTCCAGCTCAGCCCGCCGATGCCCAAGGGCATCTGGGGAATGCTGGCCAGGCGTAGGAAGCGGCCCGAGCACGTGACCGTGACCAACGGCTGGTACCTGCCCAACGTGATCAAGCTGCACGTCCGGCTCCCGTTCGGCGAACTGATCATGTGGGACTTCAACATCCCGCTCTCGCAGGACCGCACGCTCATCAAGATCCTGGCCTTCCGCACCTTCTTCCCCAGAGCCTGGGCCGACAAGAACGCGATCAAGCGGACCATGCGGATCCTCAAGCAGGACATACCGATCGTGGAGTCGCAGCGCCCGGAACTCCTGCCCTTCGACCTGTCCGACGAGCTGCACATCCGCAGCGACGCGCTCCAGGTCGCCTACCGCCGCCGCCGCGCCGAGCTCATCCAGAAGGGCTGGTGGGTCGGCGACGACGACACGGTGGTCAGCGAGCACCCGCACCGCCGGGCCACCGTCATCCCCTCCCCCGCGCGCCGCGACAACCCCGAACTCGCCCGCGCGTGGGTGCACAAGGCCAGGTCCGAGCGCGGCCGCTTGTCCGCGGACGCCGACGGCCCCCTATAGAAACCGGAAGAAGTCGCGTGATGAGCCTCCCCGCCGCTCTCAGCGAGCGGACCCTGTCGGCGCTCAGCGAGGCCCTCGGCCTTGAGACCGTCGACGACATCCCCCTGACCAGCCCGATGTCGCCCGATCCCGTCGGCCGCCTCCTCGTCCTGCGCCGGCCCCCGGCCGCGAAGGGGGCGGAGCAGCCGGTGGACCTGGTGGTCGACAAGGTGGTGGCGGTCAGCCTGGTCGTGCCGATGATCGGGCTGGACAGTCACATGATCTTCGCGTTCACCGTGCCTGACTCGGCGGTGCCGCACTTCA
The DNA here is from genome assembly GCF_040656155.1 of Microtetraspora glauca. Classification (NCBI taxonomy): domain Bacteria; kingdom Bacillati; phylum Actinomycetota; class Actinomycetes; order Streptosporangiales; family Streptosporangiaceae; genus Microtetraspora; species Microtetraspora glauca. The sequence goes on along the minus strand of NZ_JBFALK010000011.1, from coordinate 261,202 downwards.
CCCTCGACTCGGTGGCCTCGCCGGACTACCACGCCATGCACCTCGACCTGATCCCGCGGGGCGAACTGGCGGTCAACCTCGCCTACCTGGACGCGTGCTACCTGGAGCTGACCCCCCTGCTGGAGGACGCCGCGAAGATCGAGGGCGTCTCGCCAGCGGCGATCGGGCCCCGGCAGCGAGCCATGATGTCGCCGTGGATGGTCGTGTGCAGGGCGACCCCCGAAGCGTTCACCGCGCTGGACGGCACCGTCGACGCGTACCTCCGGCACTGGCTCAGCCTGGTCGCCGGGGGCGTGCCCGCACTTGAGGGCGACCTGGCCGCCCGTGACCGCGCCGGCCGGGAGAACCTCTTCTCCCCCGAGGTCGACCCGGTCTGGCACCAGGTCACCCGGCTCATCGGAGCCGAACAGTCCGAACGCGTGAGAGGAGAACTGGTCCGATGAGCGAGCCGAGCGAGTGGCAGCGGCGCATCGCGGGTGAGTGGGTCGGGCGGCCGTCGCTGTTCGACGCGACGGGCACCTGGCAGGGCTTCGAGGACATCCGGCGATCGTCGGTGTTCGAGGACGGCGTCACGACCTACTACATGGACGGCGGCCTCACCGGCGGCGGGCCCATGGCGGGGCGTTTCAAGCTGGGCGCGCCCTTCGCCTTCGGGGTGACCGACTCCGACCTCGACCGCGTCTACACCGGCCCCGACTTCTTCGGCACCGGCCAGCCGTACGGCTCCTTCGTGGACGCCCACTACTACGGACCCGGCTGGCAGACCGACCTCAACACCTGGAACCAGGTGCTGCCCGACGGCGAGACCCAGGTCTACTCGTCGGCGCTCTACCAGGGCCCGGCCATGATCGGCATCTTCAACGGCGTCTACACGCGCAACCCGGAGAAGGTCGAGGCCAGGCTCGCCCAGGAGACGCGGTGCGGGGCCGTGCCGTACATCCTGCCGACCAAGGACACCGCGGTGTACGGCGGGACGTGCGAGCTGTGGGGCGCGGACCAGAAGCCGCGCGGGAACGTGCAGATCACGATCGAGCTCGAACCGGTGAACCTGCTGACCACCCGGCACCGCGTCACCTGGAGCGGATCGCTCAACCGCTCCTATGAGACGGTCGTGCGCCGCGACGGCTTCCGCTCCCTCTACGAGGGGCCGGACGCCTGGGGCAACGCGATCGCGTACGGCAGGGCGAACTACGGCACCCTCCACTTCACCGATGTGTGGAAGCTCAGGTCCAGGGAGTTCATGATCGACGCCGAGCCGGGCATGGGCGCCGGTTCCACGCTCGCCGTGGTCTACGAGTTGTTCGAGGGCGGCGGGCTGTCCGCCGTCGCGCACGGTGTGCTGGAGCGCCGCACCGGTGGAGTCGAGGCTTGACCGTCGTCGTCGTGACCGGCGGCACCCGGGGCATCGGCCTCGGCATGGCGCGGGCGCTGCTGGAGCGCGGCCACTCGGTGGCCGTCTGCGGCAGCACGGAGGAGTCGGTGGAACGCGCCGGCCCGGACCTTCGTGACGCCCTCGCCATGGTCGCGGACGTGGCCGACCGGGAGCAGGTCAGGGCGCTCTGGGACGCCGCGGCCGAGCGGTACGGCCGGATCGACGTCTGGATCAACAACGCGGGGATCTCCCACGCCAGGAGACCGATGTGGGAGCTGACGGCGGGCGCCGCCCGCTCGGTCGTGGACGTCAACCTGCTCGGCGTGCTCAACGGCTCGGCGGTGGCGCTGGCCGGCATGGCCGATCAGGGCTCCGGACACCTGTGGAACATGGAGGGCCTCGGCAGCGACGGCCGCTCGGTACCCGGGCTGGCGATCTACGGCGCGACCAAGCGCGCGGTGACCTACCTGACCCGGGCCCTGGCCAAGGAGGTGCCGCCCGGGGTGTCGGCCGGGCTGCTCAGCCCCGGGATGGTCGTCACCGATCTGCTGACCCATGACTACGACCCCGAGGCGCTGGAGAAGGCCAAGAAGATCTTCAACATCCTGGCCGACCGGGTCGAGACCGTCGCCCCCTGGCTGGCCGAGCAGGCCGTGTCGCAGACCCGCAACGGCGCCCACGTCCGATGGTTGACCACGACCAGGACGATGGCCCGCTTCGCCACCGCGCCCTTCCGCAGGCGTGACCTCTTCACGGCCTGAGCCGTACTCCGTAGCCCCCACACCGAAGGAGATTTCGATGACCGACGCGCTCGGCTGGCGCCGGAAGTTCGGCGTGATCGCACCCTCCACGAACACGATCGTGGAGCCGGACTTCTACCGCATGGCGGTCCCCGGCGTGACCGCGCACTTCAGCCGCATCCACATCCGCGACCAGAACATGGACGGCGACGCGGGGATGGAGCGGCTGCTCGAGCAGATCCGCGAGGAGATCGGCGCGGCCTGCGAGCGGGTGCTGACCTGCGAGCCGGACTACATGGTGATGGGCATGTCCGCCGAGACGTTCTGGGGCGGGGTCGAGGGGAACCGCCAGTTCGTCAAGCAGATCCACGACATCACCGGGCTGCGGGTCGCCACGGGCGCGGAGGCGTGCGAGCGGGCCCTGAAGCTGTACGGCGCGCGCCGCATCGGCGTCGTCACGCCGTACCAGCCGGTGGGTGACGCGAACGTGGTCCGGTTCTTCGGCGAGATCGGCTTCGAGGTGACGGCGATCAACGGCCTGCGCTGTCCGACCGCCGTGTCGATCGCCCACGTCACCGAGGACGAGCTGAGAAAGGCCCTGCTCAGCGTCGACGGGCCGGACGTCGACGCGCTCGTCCAGTGCGGGACGAACCTGTCGATGGTCGGGCTCGCCGACGAGGCCGAGCGCTGGCTCGGCAAGCCGGTCATCGCGATCAACGCCGCCACCTGGTGGATGGCCCTGCGCGACAACGGCGTCGAGGACAAGGTCCACGGCGCCGGATCCCTGCTGCGCGACCACTGAGAAGCGGCGGTCAGAACCGGGCGACGACCGCCGCCTCATCCCAGACCTCGCCGTACTTGGCCTGGATGTCGAACAGGCTCGCCTCGTGCGGGCGGTCGTCGCGGTCGCCGACGGCCTGCCGTACCACGACGGGCACGAACCCGTGTTGCACGGAGTCGACGGCGGTGGCGCGGACGCAGCCGCTGGTCGAGACTCCGGCGATGACCAGGGTGTCGGCCCGCGACGCGGTCAGGGTGGAGGCCAGGGTGGTGCCGAAGAACGAGCTGGCGTACTGCTTGACGATCACCAGTTCGCCGTCCCGGGGCGCCACCTCGGGCATCAACTCGCCGAGCGGACCGTCACCGACCAGATGCCGCAGCGGCGCCACCTTCCGGAAGAACAGCCCGCCGTCGACCCCACCGGGGCCGAACGCGACCCGGGTGTGGATGACCGGGACGCCCGCCGTACGCGCCGCGGACAGGACACGGGCCGCCGACTCCAGGCACGCGCGCGAGCCCATGTACAGCTCGGCTCCCGGCTCGAAGTAGGCCCGCATCAGGTCGATGAGGAGGAGCACCGGGCGGTCCCCGAAGGGCAGGGAGCGCCCGTACACCTCGTCATGGGGCCTGACCACGTCATGAGGTTCATGAGGCAGGGGCATGGGCGCTCCTTCCTGGCTCGTCCGGCGACGTCAGATGACGCCGTCGCCCGACAGGCGGGCGAGGTCCGCGTCGGTGAGTCCGAGCAGGCCCCGATAGACCTCCTCGTTGTGCTGGCCCAGCGCGGGTCCCACGCTGCGCACGCTGCCGGGCGTGGCCGACAGCTTGGGCACGACGTTCTGCATCGCCAGCTCACCGAAGTCGGGGTGCGGGACGCGCACGATCGCCTCGCGGGCGGCGAAGTGCGGGTCCGCGAACATGTCCTCGGCCCGGTAGATGCGCCCGGCCGGCACGCCGCCCTCGTTGAGCCGGGCCAGCAGGTCGTCGGCGTCGATCCCGGCGGTCCAGGCGGCGATGATCTCGTCCAGCTCGGCCATGTGCTCGCCGCGCGCGCTGTGCGTCGCGTACCGGTCGTCGGCCGCGAGCTCGGGCCGGTCCATGACCTTGGCCAGCCGGGTGAAGACGCTGTCCTGGTTGGCGGCGATGAGGACGGAGTCGCCGTCCATCGTGGGATAGACGTTGCTCGGCGAGACGTTGGGCAGCACGGGCCCGGTGCGCTCGCGCTGGTAGGACGACTGCTGCCATTCGGGCAGCATCGACTCCATCATCGCCAGCACGGCCTCGTAGATCGCGGAGTCGACCACCTGCCCCTTGCCGCTGCGCGTGCGCTCGTGCAGCGCGACGAGCGTGCCCACGCACGCGTGCACGGCGGCGAGCGAGTCGCCGAGCGAGATCCCGGCACGCGACGGCGGCCGGTCCGGGTCGCCGGTGACATGGCGGATGCCGCCCATCGCCTCACCGATCGAGCCGTAGCCCGCCCGCGGCGCGTAGGGGCCGGTCTGTCCGAACCCGGTGACCCGCGTGATGATCAGCCGCGGGTTGATCGCGTGCAGCTCGTCCGGGCTCATGCCCCAGCGTTCCAGCGTGCCGGGCCGGAAGTTCTCCAGCAGGACGTCGGCCCGCTCCACCAGCCGCCGGACCAGGTCCTGGCCCGCGGAGGTGCGCAGGTCGCAGGTCACCGACTTCTTGTTGCGCGCCACGACGGGCCACCACAGCGACTTGCCGTAGGGCTTCTCCCTGCCCCACTGGCGCATGGGGTCGCCCCTTCCGGGGTCCTCGACCTTAATGACCTCCGCGCCGAAGTCGCCGAGCAGCTGGCCGCAGAACGGGCCGGCGAGCAGCTGCCCGAGCTCGATGACGCGGACGTCGCCGAGGGGGATGTCTCTCATTCCATCTCCTGGTGAGGGCTCGTTTCGTGGTCAAGGTTCGTTTCGTGGTGACGCGGACCCAGCAGCGACGCCCGCGCGGAGAACAGGTGGGCGCGCATGACCGCCTCCGCCCACTCCGGGTCCCCGGCCCGTACGGCCGCCGCGATCTCGATGTGGTGGTCGACGCTGCGCCGCATGGCCTCGTCGTCGAAGGAGTTGTACGTGCGCAGCAGAACCGCCGAGTGGACCAGCGAGCTGATCGACTGAGCGAGCACCATGCTTCCGCCGAGCCGGACCAACGCCTGGTGGAAGTCGGCGTTCAGCCGGTAGACGGTGTCCAGGTCACGCCGCCCGGCGTGGTCCCTGATCGCGACGGCGACCTCGTGCAGGTGCGCCGCGTCCTCGGCGGTGGCGGTGACGGCCGCCTGTCTGGCGGCGAGCCCCTCGATCCTGGCCCGCAGCTCGAAGATCGTCTCCAGGTCCTCGCGGGGGTACTCCACGACCCGCGCTCCCTTGTTGGCCGTGATCTCGACCAGTCCCTCGGCCTGCAGGCGCCACAGGGCCTCCCTGACCGGGGTGCGGCTGACGCCGAGCGTCTCGGCGAGATCGACCTCGCCGAGCCGGTCTCCCGGGGCGTAGTGCCCGCCGAGGATCAGGCTCCGCAAATCATCCGTCACTGTCATGTGTACATTCCTCCGGTCGAACTGCCACCATGATGCGGAAAACACCGGTTTCGAGCAAGGGGTTGCATACAATCCATGGACATCGAGATCATCGAAGTCGGGCCGCGCGACGGGCTGCAGAACGAGCCGGTCATCGTGCCCACGGCCGCCAAGGTGGCCTACATCCGATCGCTGATCGCTGCCGGGCTGCGGCGCGTCGAGGCCGTCAGCTTCGTCCACCCGCGCCGCGTTCCGCAGATGGCCGACGCGGAGGAGGTCATGGCCCGCGTCCCGCGTGTCCCGGGGGTCCGCTACGCGGGGCTGGTGCTGAACGAGCGCGGCCTCGACCGCGCGCTGCGGGCCGGGGTGGACGAGGTCAACGCCGTTGTGGTGGCCACGGAGACCTTCTCCCAGCGCAACCAGGGCATGTGCGTGGACGACGCCGTCGCCGGGTTCGGCGTGATCGCCGTCCGCGCCCGCGAGGCGGGGCTCCGGGTGACGCTGACCGTGGCGGCCGCCTTCGGCTGCCCGTTCGAGGGCGAGGTGGCCCCGGACCTGGTCGCCGGCATCGTACGGCGCTGTCCGGGAGCGCAGGAGATCGCGCTGGCCGACACCATCGGCGTGGGCGTCCCCGCCGACGTGCGGCGGCTGGCCGCCGCCGTCCGCGAGGTGAGCCCGCTGCCGCTGCGCTTCCACTTCCACAACACCCGCAACACCGGGTACGCGAACGCCGTGGCCGCGCTGGAGTCGGGCGCCGTCGCCCTCGACGCCAGCGCGGGCGGCATCGGCGGGTGCCCCTTCGCCCCCGCCGCCACCGGCAACATCGCCACCGAGGATCTGGCCTACCTGCTGCACCGCTCGGAGATCGCCACCGGGGTCGATCTGGCCGGCGTACTGGCCGCCGCCGAGCTCGTCGAGGCCGCGCTGGGCACCCGGGTCCCCGCCCAGCTCGGCCGTGCGGGGATCTGGCCGGACTCCCGAGCATTGCACAACCCGGCAGCCCGTTCTACTGTACGAAACACTGTTTCCTTTTCACCCGACCAGTGAAAGGTGCCACCACCCCGCCGAGCACAGGGAGAAACGTGTGGCGCCTGGCCGGCAACGGCTACCCGAACCTGAAGGGCGCGATCCTGTTCGACGGCGTGGCGTCCTCGGGCTTCACCGGCAACCTCCTCGCCATCTCGGCCGGCGCCACCCGCCCGGTCCTCCAGATCGCGGCGCGGCCGAGCGTCGCCAACCTGTTCAACAACTCCTTCGACGCGCTGGCGAGCCTCGGGTCGGACTTCGTCGGCATCCAGCTCGTGTGGACGAAGTACACCCTCGGGGTCCCCTCCGGAGGTAGCTGCCACATCGACGCCGAGGGGGAGAACACCGACGCGATCGGCGTCCTCGGCGCCGCCTGCTCCCCCAACGCCACGCAGGTCTCCCGGCTGCGCGACTTCACCTCGACCTGGGCGCGGGACCTCGCGACCGGTTCGTACACCGCTTCCCACTACTGCGGTGACTCCGACGATCTCTCCACCTGCGGCAGCCGGGCGAACGTCGTCCTCGGCGGCAGCCTGCCGTACGCGGCGGTCATCCCCAACTCCTGACACCGGAATCCGCCGGACGCCGGCGGCGACGCCGGTGAGCCACAATCACCGCATGAGAAAACCGCTCACCGGCGCGACCCGGCTCCCCGACGGCGTCCAGATCCGCGGTCGGGGACTGCGCAGGCCGGCTCCCGGCGGCCCGGTACCCGACTTCGCGGTCTACCTCGGCTCCGCCCGCCTCCGGCGTCGCCATCAGGCCGCCCTGCTCTGGCCGCACGAATGGATCCGCTGGCCGGACTTCCTGCTCCCCCTGGACCGGCACGCGGCCGCCCGCTCCATCACCCACCTGCATGACCGGGCACGGTCCGGCGAGGCCGTCGAGGTCGCCTGCGACGGGGGTGTCGGCCGGACCGGCACGGTCATGGCCTGTCTGGCCACCCTCACGGGTCTGTCCCCTCACGACGCCGTCACCTGGACACGCGAGCACTACCACCACCGGGCGATCGAGACTCCCTGGCAACGGCGGTGGGTGGCGTGGTTCGCCGCCCACACCGGGTCGTGATCCCCGGGGTATGCCCGCCTCTTGGCCGCACGGACGAACAACGCGATCCGCTTAGGTGAAGCGGACGAATTCCCCAGCCCTGCCTTCTCATACCGTTTGCGGTAAACATCCATCGGAGGGCTGGTACGTGTCCGTAGTGAACCTCGGCCTGATGCTTGAGGACCTGGAGGAGCTCGTCGTCTGCGAGTCCTTCTCCGCCGACCACGAGGCGGTGGCCCGCAGCGCGACGGTGGTCGCCGACCAGGGGGCCGGCAGGCTCGGCGCGCGTCCCGAGACCATCGTGATCGACGGCGTCAGCCATCTGCGCTGGACCTTCGGTGCGCCACGGGTGCTGCTGGTCGGTCACCACGACACGGTCTGGCCGATCGGTTCGCTGCGCGAGCACCCCTGGTCGCTGGAGGACGGGATCGCCAGGGGACCCGGCGTGTTCGACATGAAGGCCGGGCTGGTGCAGACCTTCCACGCGCTGGCCGCGCTTCCCTCGCTCGAGGGGGTGTGCGTGCTGGTCACCGGGGACGAGGAGCTCGGCTCTCCCTCCTCGCGCGCGCTGATCGAGGACTCCGCGCGCGGGTGCGCGGCCGCGTTCGTGCTCGAGGCCGCGGCCGACGGCGGCGCGCTCAAGACCGCGCGCAAGGGCATCTCCACCTACCAGGTCACCGTCCGGGGAAGGGCCGCGCACGCGGGCCTGGAGCCGCAGGCGGGGGCCAACGCCGGCATGGAGCTGGCCCATCAGATCCTCGCGCTCGCCGCGATGGGCGAGGGCGACACCACGGTCACCCCGACCGTGCTGTCCGGCGGGAGCACGATCAACACCGTGCCCGCGCTGGCCTCGGTGGCGGTGGACGTACGGGTCCCCTCCCTCAAGGAGCAGAAGAGGGTGGACGAGCTGGTGCGGGGGTTGTCCCCCCGTCTCGCCGGGACCCGGCTGCTGGTGAGCGGAGGTCCGAACCGGCCGCCGCTGGAGGAGGCGTCCTCGGCCCGCCTGTTCGCGCTGGCGCGCCGGATCGCCGAGGAGCTGGGCATGCCGCCGTTGCGGGGCGTGGCCGTGGGCGGCGCGTCCGACGGCAACCTCACCGCGGGGGTCGGCTGTCCCACGCTCGACGGGCTGGGCGCGGTGGGCGGCGGCGCGCACGCGGCCCACGAGCACACGCTCGTCGCGGAGATGCCCGGCCGGACGAGGCTGCTCGCCGAACTGGTCCGGACGGTGCTCGGATGACCGGTGTGGCGGTGCGCGAACTGCACACCATCGCGGAGTTCGAGGACGTCTTCCGGCTCTTCGACGACATCTGGCACCCGGAACCGGGCGGCGCGCCCATCACCGTGGAGCTGATGCGGGCGCTGTCGCACTCGGGGAACTACGTCACCGGAGCCTACGAGGGGGACCGCCTGGCCGGCGCTTCCGTCGGTTTCCTGGCGGCCCCGGCCGGCCGGGTGCTGCACTCCCACGTCACCGGCGCCTCGATCGGCCGCGGGATCGGGTACGCGCTCAAGCTGCACCAGCGCGACTGGGCGCTCGCCCGGGGCCTGGACCGGATCACCTGGACCTACGACCCGCTGGTGCGCCGCAACGCCCACTTCAACCTGGCCAAGCTCGGAGCGCGCCCCGAGGAGTACCTGCCGTCGTTCTACGGCACCATGGAGGACGCGATCAACGGCGGGGACGAGTCGGACCGGATGCTCGCCATCTGGCGCCTGACCGATCCGCACGTGCTGGCCGCCGTCCGGCGGGAGCCGTACGCGCCGCAGCTCCCGCCGGACGCGGCGATCGGGCTGGCCGACAGGGACGGCCATCCGGTCCCCGGCCGGACCGACGCGCGGACGGTCCTGGTGGCGGTGCCCGGCGACATCGAGAGCCTGCGCCGTACCGATCCCGGCGCGGCCAAGGCGTGGCGGCACGCCGTACGCGAAGTGCTGGGCGGCCTCCTGCGAGACGGTTACCGGGTCACCGGGTTCCACCGGAAGTCCTGTTACGTCGTGGAACATCCGGCCTGATCAGACGGCCTTCCCCCGGCCGGTCGGCGGACACATGGGGGCAAGCGGTGGAAGAGACGAGCAGGCCGCCCGACCGGCGGCCGTGTCGGAGGGAGACGCGGCGGAAAGCCGCACCATCATGAAGATCACTGGAATCGAGATGCGGCGGATCGCGATGCCGCTGGTGGCGCCGTTCCGCACCTCGTTCGGCACCGAGACGGCCCGCGACGTGCTGCTCGTACGGGTCGTCACCCCCGACTCCGAGGGCTGGGGCGAGTGCGCGGCCATGTCGGAGCCGCTCTACTCCTCCGAGTACGCCGACGGCGCCGCCGAGGCGCTGCGCCGCTTCCTCATCCCCGCCCTGCCCGCCCGCGTCGACGCCTTCGGCACGGGCCGGGCACTGGCTCCGTTCAAGGGCCACCGGATGGCCAAGGCCGCCCTGGAGACGGCGGTCCTGGACGCCCAGCTCCGCTCCTCCGGCCAGTCCTTCGCCTCCTTCCTCGGCGCCGCCGCAGAGCGGGTGCCCTGCGGGGTGTCGGTCGGCATCATGGACTCGATCCCCGAGCTGCTCGACGCCGTCGAGGGCTACCTGTCCGAGGGGTACGTCCGGATCAAGCTGAAGATCCAGCCCGGTTGGGACCTCGCACCCGTCCGCGCCGTACGCGAGCGGTTCGGCCCGGACGTGCCGCTCCAGGTCGACGCCAACGCGGCCTACACCCTGACCGACGCCCCCCATCTGGCCAAGCTCGACGCCTTCGACCTACTGCTCATCGAGCAGCCGCTGGCCAACGACGACATGGTGCAGCACGCCGCGCTCGCCCGCAGGATCACCACCCCGGTCTGCCTGGACGAGTCCATCGAGTCGGCCGAGCACGCCGCGGCCGCCATCACGCTGGGCGCCTGCTCGATCATCAACGTCAAGCCCGCCCGCGTCGGGGGTTACCTGGAGGCGCGCCGCATCCACGACCTGGCCCGCGCCCACGGCGTCGCCGTGTGGTGCGGCGGCATGCTGGAGACGGGGATCGGCCGGGCGGCCAACGTCGCCCTGGCCGCCCTTCCCGGCTTCACGCTGCCCGGTGACACCTCGGCCTCACGCCGCTATTTCGCCACCGACATCACACCGCCGTTCGAGCTGCGCGACGGCCACCTGAACGTCCCGGCGGGCCCCGGTATCGGCGTCGACCCCGTCCAGGACATCCTGGACGAGGTCACCACCTCCACCGAGTGGATCACGAGGTAGCGCGAGGCCGCCCGTCAGCCCCGGCCGAGGCGGGGAACCGCCTCGAGCAGCGAGCGGGTGTAGCCCTCCTTGGGCGCGCCCACCACCTCCTCGGTCGGCCCCGTCTCGACGAGCCGGCCCTCGTGCATCACCGCCACGACGTCGGAGACGTACCGGACGACGGCGAGGTTGTGCGAGATGAACAGCATCGACAGGCCGAACTCCGCGCGCAGCGAGCGGACCAGGTTGAGCACCGCGCCCTGGACGGAGACGTCCAGGGCGGAGGTGATCTCGTCGGCGATCAGCAGCTCGGGCCGGGCGCCGAGCGCGCGGGCGATCGCCACCCGCTGGCGCTGGCCACCCGACAGCTCGCGCGGGTAGCGCCCCGCCAGCTCGGCCGGCAGTGACACCAGCGACAGCAGCCGCTCCACCTCGGGTCCGCGCGCGGTCCTGGGCAGGCGCAACCCCTCGGCCACCGACGCGCCCACGGTCATGCGCGGGTCGAGGGAGGTGGAGGGGTCCTGGAAGACCATCTGTATCCGGCGCGGATCTCCGCCCTCGACGGCCCCGGTGTACGGCACCAGACCGCTCACCGCCCTGGCGAGCGTGGACTTGCCCGACCCCGACTCCCCCACCAGGCCGACGATCGAACCCGGGGGGATCTCCAGCGTGACGTCGTCGACGGCGGTGAACGCGCCGAACCTGACCGTCAGGTTCTTGATGATCATCAAGCCTCCCAGCAGGCGACGCGGTGCGCCGTGCCGTACGAGATGAGGGGCGGGAGCTCGGCGCACCGGGCGGTCGCCAGTTCGCAGCGGGCCGCGAAGGCGCACCCTCCGCCAACCTCGGCGGGCGAAGGCTGGCGGCCCGGGATGCTGGCCAGCGGCAGGGACCTGTCGGTCTCCATGTCGGGCAACGAGGCGACCAGCGCGCGGGTGTAGGGATGCGCGGCGCCGGAGACCAGCTCCTCGACCGGCAACTCCTCCACGACGCGTCCCGCGTACATCACCACGACCCGATGGCACAGCTCGCCGACCACGGCGATGTCATGGGAGATGAACAGGGTGGCCGCGCCGGTCTCGTCGGTCACCTGGCGCAGCAGGCGCAGGATCTCCCGCTGCACGGTCACGTCGAGCGCGGTGGTCGGCTCGTCGGCGATGATCAGCCGCGGTTCGCCCATCAGGCCCATCGCGATCACCGCACGCTGCCGCATGCCGCCGGACAGCTCGTGCGGGTGCTGCCGGGCCCTCCTGCCGGGCTCCGGGACGCGCACGTGCTCCAGCCGGTCCACCGCCCGGTTCCCGGCCTCGGTACGGCTCGCGCCCTGGTGGACGATCGCCACCTCGGCGAGCTGCCCGCCGACCCGCAGTGCCGGGTTGAGCGAGGCCATCGGGTCCTGGAAGACCATCGCCAGCGACGTCCCGAGCAGCCTGCGGCGCTCCGTTTCCGGCAGCTCGCCGAGGTCGGCGCCGCACAGCCGGAGCCGTCCCGCGCTCACCTCGCCCGGGTAGGGGACCAGCCCGCCGATCGCCGACGCGGTCAGGCTCTTCCCGCTGCCCGACTCCCCCACCAGGCCGACGATCTCGCCGGGCGCGACGGTCAGCGACAGCCCGCGCACCGGTGTCACGCCGCCGGGGAAGGTGACCGTCAGGTCGCGCACCTCCAGGACCGCGTCCGGGTCGGGTTCGCCGATCCCGCCGGTGTCGGGTACGGCCCGGCCGGTGGCCTTCGCCTCCGGCGCGGAACCGCGTGCCGCCGCCCGTGCCAGGACGTCTCCCAGCAGGTTGAAGCCGATGCCCGCGAGCGCGACCGCGGCCGCGGGGCCGAGGGCGACGGCCGGGGTGGCGTAGATCCGGCTGAAGCCGTCGAAGAGCAGCCGGCCCCAGTCGAACGACGGCGGCTGCACGCCGAGGCCGAGGAAGGACATGCCGGCGAGCCCGAGAAGCGCGCCGCCCAGCGCCTGTGTGAGGTTGAGGATCAGCGGCTCGGCGATGTTGGGCAGGACGTGCCGGCTCATCACCCGCCACCGGGAGACACCGAGCATGCGGGCGGCCGACACGTAGTCGGCGCCGGCGACGGACGCCGCGAGCGTCTGGGTGAGCCGGGCGAATCCGGGGGCGACGGCGGCGCCGATGCCCAGCACCGCTCCTCGCGCCCCGAGCCCCGCGATCACCGCGGTGAACATCGCGAGCAGCAGGCCGGGGAAGGCGACCAGCGCGTTGACCGTACCGGTGACCAGGCGTGCGGCGCGGCGGGGCAGCACCGAGGGAAGGGCGCCGAGGACGACGCCGGCCCCCGCGCCGATGAGCGTCGCCAGCAGGGCGAGGGCGAGCGAGAGCCGTCCGGCGACCAGCACCCGGGCGAGGATGTCGCGGCCCAGGTTGTCGGTACCGAGCGGGTGCGCGGCCGAGACTCCCTGGAGGATGGCCGTCGAGTCGATGCGTTCGGCCTCGGCTCCCCAGATCGGCGGGCCGACGATCGCCAGGATCACCATGAGCGTGACCAGGAGGGTCCCGGCGATCCCGGCGGGGGACCGCAGCAGATGCCGCATCAGGTCTCCTTCAGCGCGGAGGTCGGGTCGAGCGCACCGAGAAGCAGATCGACGAGGAGGTTCACGGCCAGCACGATCGCGCCGTAGACGAGGATCACGCCCTGCGCGACCGGATAGTCCTTCTGCGTGATGGACTCCACGATCCGCAGCCCCAGCCCCGGCCAGGCGAAGACGTACTCGACGAGCACGCTCCCGGCGATCAGGCCGGTGAGCAGCAGCCCGCCCACGGTCAGGGTCGCGGTGAGCGTGTTGGGCAGGACGTGCCGGACGTACAGCCGGGCGGCGGGCAGGCGCTTGGCCCGGGCCAGCCGGATGTGGTCGGTGCCCAGCTCGCGCAGCGTCTCCACCCGCGAGATGCGGGCGATCATCGCCGTCGGCGCGATGGCCAGGGCGAGGATCGGCAGGACGAAGGACTCCGGCCCGCCCTTGCCCGCGGGCGGGAACCAGCCGAACCCGATCGCGAACACGGCGACCAGGGCGATCGAATAGAGGAACTCGGGCACGGCGACGGCCGCGCCCGTCGCCGTGGTGAAGGCCGCCTCGGTGCCCCTGTTGCGGCCGTTCTCGGTGCGGATCGCCGCCCACATGCCGAGCGGCACCGCCACGAGCAGGGCCACGACGGTGGCGAGCAGGGCGAGCCCGAGAGTGTTGGGCAGCCGGGCCGCGATGACGTCGCGGACCGGCTCCCCGCTGATGAACGACGTGCCGAACTCCCCGCCGAGCACGTCGCGGACGTAGGACAGCAGCTGGTCCGGGATCGGCTGGTCCAGCCCGAGCGCCGCGCGCCTGGCGGCGACCAGCTCGACCGGCGCCGCCGGGCCGAGCGAGGCGCGTACGGGATCGCCCGGGATCAGGTGGATCATCGCGAAGGACGCCACGAGCAGAACGGCCAGCGAGACGGCGAACCTGACGACGCGCCGCAGCACGAACGAGCCGCCCGCCCTCCTCGGGCGCGGAGCCTGGGCCATTCAGCCCGCCTCGGTCAGCCGGATCGAGGTCGGCGAGAACAAGCCCGCCATCAGGCCGAACGTCGCGTTCTTGGTGGCGACCAGCACGGTGGTCTCCACGGCCGGCACCAGGTCGGCGGCCTCGAACAGCGCGGACTCCGACTCCAGCCAGAGCCTGCAGCCCTCCTCGCCCGGCTTGAGCACGGCCTCGGCCACCAGCTTCTCGTACCGCTCGTTGGCCAGGTGGGCGAAGTTGGCGCCCTTCGGCGCGGCCGGGCCGGACAGGAACCCGACGAGCTGCGAGGGCAGCGTGACGCCGATCGGCAGCCAGACGACGTCCCAGTCCTGGGTGACGTTGAGCGACTCCGACAGCTTGGTGTCGATGACGCCGTTCAGCGTGACGTCGACGCCCGCCTTCTTCCACGCCGCGGCGAGGTATTCGGCCGCGGCCTGCACGCCCGCGCCCTTGGTGGTGGCGTAGAGCAGGCGCAGGGTCAGCTTCCGCCCGTCCTTGGCTCGTACGCCGTCGGGGCCGGCCTTCCAGCCCGCGGCGTCCAGAGCGGCCGAAGCGGCGGACGCGTCGAAGGCGGGGACGTGGCCGGTGACGGTGTCGCCCTGGCAGGGGCGCGGTTCCAGCACCAGCCCGGTGGCGGGGCGGCCGGTGCCGCTCGACGCGATCCCGGCGAGCTCCTTGAGGTCGATCGCCTGGGTGAGCGCCCTGCGCACCGCGGGGTCCTTGGCGGGACGGTCGTCGCCCTGGTGGTAGAAGAACTGCCCGTTGCCCGCCGACAGGACCATCTTGCCGATGCCGGGCAGCGCTTCGAGCCGCGCGCGGTCGGCGCCGTAGACGATCGCGCCGTTGAGGCCGCCGGAGATCAGCAGGTTGGCCGCGGTCTGCTCGTTCGGCACGACCTTCAGCACGACCTTGGCGGGCTGGCCGGGCTCCTTCGTGGTGGCGCCGCCGGGCCCCCAGACGTAATCCTCGCGCACCTGGAAGGTGTAGTGGTCGCTGGGCACCGCCTCGACGAGTTTGTAGGGGCCGGAGCCCGAGGTGCCGTGGGCCAGCGCCGACCGGTCCTTGAGCCCCTTGCCGCAGACGACGAACATCAGCGGGGCGCTCTCCAGGATGAAGCTGAACGGCTTCGGGGTGGACAGGGTCACCGTGCCCGCCGCGTCGTCCGCCTCGGCCTTCATCCCGACGGGCACGAGAACGCCGTAGACGGGCGACTTGGTGGCGGGGTCGGCGATGTGGTTGACGTTCGCGGCCACGTCGGCGGGGGTGAGCGCGGACCCGTCGGAGCAGGTGACGCCCTTGCGGAGGGTGAAGGTGACCGCGTCGGGCGTGACGTCCCACTTCTCGGCCAGCCCGGGAAGCATCTTCCCGTCGGGCCCGTAGTGGACGAGGGTGTCGTAGGCGAACGAGAGCACGGTGTTGGTGACCGAGAGCACGCCCATGGCCGGATCGAGCACGCCGGGGTCACTGCTGATCGCGAAGGTGAAGGTGCCGCCGTCGGCGGTTTCGCCTGATCGGGTGCCCGCCGTACCGCCGCATGCGGCCGCGAACAGGCAGAGGGCGCCGAGCACGGCCGCCGCTCCGGTGTTTCTCATGGGGGACTCCAGGAAGCCGGGGGTGATGCCCCACATTCGCCGGTTGGCGGCGATCCTTCTTCGTGCCCGGCGACGAAAAGCGGACGGCTCGTCGTGCTATCGCCCGAAGATCCGCATCTGGAGCATCGCGGCCAGCCGGGCTTCGGGGTCGGCCAGGTCCAGGCCGCTGATCTCGAGCAGCCGCTTCAACCGGTAGCGGAAGGTGTTGGCGTGCACGTGCACCCTGGCCGAGGCGGCGTTCACGTCCCCGAAGGCGTCCAGGTACGCCCGCAGGGTGGCGGCCAGTTCGCTGCCGTGCTCCGCGTCATGGGCGAGGAGCCGCTCGTAGGGCCCGGTGGGCGTCTGCTCCTCGGCCTGGACCAGGTCCGAGAGCTGGAGCAGCAACGACTCGAAGTGCACGGAGGTGTAGCCCGCGACCGTGCCGGACGCCTCGCGGGCCCGCAGCACCCGCAGCGCCCGATCGGCGTCGGCCCGGGACCTGGCCACCTCCGCCAGGTTGCGCGCCATGCGCCCCACGCCGATGTTGGCCGCGTGCCGGGGACCGACGCGGGCGAGGAAGCTCTCGGCGACCCGCACGGCCCGCGCCTCCTCCTCCCCGCTCGCGTGCATCGGGAGCACGGCGTAGGCGACCGAGCCGACCAGCGCGGCCGCGGCTTTGGGGTGGATGGCGCCGACGTGCAGGGCGAGCGCGTCGCAGAACCGCTGCCGGTCGCTCTCCCTGCGGGCGGCGTCGGTCTCGGATCCGCCGCTGAGCTGGGCGGCGAGCACGCAGAGACGCTCGCTCGCGACGCCGAGGCGGCCGGCGGCCTCGGCGGCGTCCCCACCGCCCGCGAGCACGGTGGACAGCAGGTCGGTGCGGAGCCGCCGCTGGGCGTCCGCCCCGGCCCGCTGCCGCAGCAGCTGCAAGGCGACGATCTTGGCGGCGTCGCCGAGTGCCTGCCGGCGCTGCCCGCTCAGCGGTTCGCGCACGGCGGCCCAGATGGAGCCGAGGATCTCGTCTCCCGACCGTACGGCCACCGCCGCCCGGTTGAGGCTGCCGTCGTGCAGTTCGATGTAGATCGGCTCGCGGCTTTGGTAGAGCTGCCGGAAGAATCCGCGCTGCTCCAGCATCCGGCGGTACCGCTCCGGCACCTGGCGGCCGAGCACGGTCGCGACCCGGCCCGCGTCGGCCTCGTCCTGCCGCCCGGAGTACGCCAGCACCCGGGAGGACCTGTCCTCGATGGTGACCGGCGCGTCCAGCAACGCGCACACGGCGTTGGCCAGGGCGAACAGGTCGTCGTGCGGGGCCTCCCCCGGCTCGGCGAGGTCGCCCTCCGCCAGCAGGGAGCGCAGCAGCGCGGCCACCTGCGCCCACGAGGCGGCGCGGGTGAGTCCCAGGACCGCCACCCCGGTCTGGCGGACCTTCGCGCGGACGAGGTCGTCGGCGTCCACCGGCTGCTTGACGACGATCCCCGCCGCCGCGCCCGCCGCGTCGAGCAGGGCGCAGATCTGCTCCGCGCGGTCGACCCCGACGGCGAGCAGGATGCCGCCCGCGGGCAGGAGCAGCTCGTCGAGGGGGTCGTAGATGTGCACGCCGGTGACCTCGGCGTCGAGCTCGCCGGGTGCGGCGGCCACGTCCAGCACGGTGCTGCCCAGGTCTTCCAGGATGCGCCGCAGGCTGGAACGTGGCCGGTCACTCATCCGCTCACGATAGTGAACATAAATGGACATCACTCGCGAAGGTGCTCGATAGCCATGCGGGCCGCCCGGCCGATCGCCGCGTCCGCCGTGGGCAGCCGCAGGCCGAGCGAGTCCGTACGGAGGAAGACCGCGGCGGCATAGCGCCGTCCGTCCGGATATTCCACGACACCTGCCTCGTTGCGCACGCCCGGGAGGGTGCCGGTCTTGCCGGAGACCTTCACCTCGTCGCCGAACCCGGAGGAGAGCCGGTGCGGCCAGATCTGGTTCCCCATGATCTTCCGTACCTCCGCGCAGGCCTCCGGGGGACCGGCCTCGTCCCGCCAGATCTTGCTCAGCAGGGTCGTGGTCTCGCGAGGCGTCCCCGACGTCGTACGCGCCGGATCCAGGACCGACAGTGCCCGGATCCGCTCCTCGGACACTCCCGAGAGATCCTCCTCGGAAAGGTTCTCGACGGAGAGACCGAGCTCGGTCACCATACTGCCCAGCAGTTCGGCGCAGCCGCCGATCAGGTGCGTACGCTCCAGACCGAGCCCGCGCAGCGTGGCGTGCAGGTTGTCCAGCCCGACCCGGCGCAGCAGCACGTCGGTGGCCGCGTTGTCGCTCATGGTCATCATGAAGTGGGCCAGATCGCGCAACGTCAGCGAGACGTCGTCGGCACACCCGGAGGTGCCGACGCCTCCGTCCTTGTCGGCCGCCGTGACAGTGAGCCGCTCGGTGCGTTCCAAGGTCCCCGCCGCCGCCTGCCTGGCGTACTCCAGCACGACAGGGATCTTGAACACCGAGGCGAGCACGACCGGCTCGTCGGGGTTCAGCCCGGCCTCGGCGGGGCCGTCGACATCGCGGACGTGGACGAAACCCTCCACGTCCGCGTCGTCGAACGCCTCGCGCAGGGCGTCACGCACGGCGTAGCGCCCGGCCGTTGTGGACGTAGGCGGCCCGGCCGTCTTCGACCACGAAGGTGAGGGTCTCGTGCCTGCCCTCCTCCGGCTCGGCCGCGATGAAGGAGTGATCGCGGTAGTGGACGAACCGGGTGGTGACCTGCGCGCCGCCCGCCTTCAGCATGAACTCGCCGGGGATCAACGTGACGTCCAGGCCGCCGTCCGCCTCGGAGATCTCGTAGGAGAGCGCCGGGCCGTCGTACCTGCCGGTGTAGGCCGTGAGGTCCACGACCTCGGGCGTCCCGGCCGGAACCGGGAAGTCCGGCACGTCGAGCCCGGCCGCCTCGCGAATCAGCGGCAGGGCCACGTCGGTGAGCAGCCCCATGAAGCCGGGGCCGTTGACGGTCATCGCGATCGCGAAGTCCGCGCCGGGCGCGACCCGCCAGAACGTGCTCTGCCCGATCGTCCCGCCGTCGTGACCGAAGACCTCACCGCCCCAGTCGAACAGCTCGAGCCCGAGCCCCCAGCGGTCGGCGAGCAGCCCGGAGACGCCGGGCACGTCGACCTGCCCGGTCCGCATGGCGGCGACCGACTCCTCCGACAGCAGGCGGGTGCCGTCCTCGGCCACTCCCCCGGCCATGAACATCCGGCCGAAGCGGACCAGCTCGCGCGGGGCCAGGCACATCGTGGAACCCGCCGGAGCGTTGGAGCGCGGCATCTGCCACGAGGGGAAGACAGTGCCCTCGGGACCGACATGTCCGGCCGACGCCCGGAAGAGGATCGCCTCCTCGGGCAGGAGCGCCCAGTTCGTGGCGCCGAGCCGCTTCAGCAGGCGCTCGCGCATCGCCTCCTCCCAGGTGGTGCCCCGCACCCGCGCGACCAGCGCGCCCAGTACGCAGTAGCCCGCGTTGCAGTACGAGAACAGAGCGCCCGGCTCGTGCACGTGACCGGCGCCGTGCAGGAAGGCCATGTACTTGTCCAGGCAGTCGTCGCCGCGCCCGGTGTCCTCGAACAGGTCGCCGTCGAAGCCGCCCGTGTGGGTGAGCAGGTGCCGGACGGTGATGCTCTTCTCCGCGCCGTCGGCGACGGCGAATTCGGGCAGGTAGTCGCGCACCGGCCGGTCCAGCTCGACCAGCCCCTCGTCCACGAGCTGCATGACCAGGGCGGCGGTCCACACCTTGGTGGTGGAGCCGACCTGGAAGACGCTGTCGGTCGTCGTCTCCACGCCGGTGTTCCTGTTCACCACGCCGGTGGCGACCTCGACGAGCTCTCCACCCGTCCAGACCGCGAGGGCCGCGCCCGGCACACCGTGCCGGGTGGCCGCCTCGTCGAAACGCTTCTGCAGGTCCTCGAGCATGCTGACTCCTCAGGCGATCTTGGGGGTGGCGCGCACGCCGAGGTGGACGTACGGCGAACCGTCGTCGAGCTGGTAGAAGACGGCCGAGAGCCACTGGGGCTCACCGTCCGGCCTGCCGACGAAGGTGGTGTCGTCGACCGGGACGAGGTCGAACTCCATCGGCGGCTGCAGCCCGGCGAGGGCACCGGTGGCCTCGCCGTACAGCGAGAGCTTTCCGTCGCGCGCGGTCAGCGTCATCCGGCTGCCCGCCCGCTCGTACACGCCGGCGTACCGCGCGACGTCGGTCTCGTGCGGCTCCGCCGGCGGGCCGAGCACGGGCGGCACCGCCAGGCCGAGCAGCTCGTCGAAGAGCTCGGTCGCCAGGGCGTGCTGGAAGGCGGCGGTGTGGCCGCCGTTGGCCAGCACGCACACCACCGTCTCCGTCTCGGGGATCATCCAGAGCATGGCGGCCTGGCCGATGGTGTTGCCGCCGTGCGAGACGACCCGGCGGCCCTGCCACTCGTCCAGGATCCAGCCGATGCCCCACTGCTTTCCGAGGGTGTACGGGTTGGGGATGTCCACCTGCGGCTCCCACATCGCCGCGGGGCCCGCGAGCAGCTCGGTGCCCAGGTGCGCGCGGGCGAACGCGACGACGTCGGCGGGGCGGGCGCAGATCAGCCCGGCCGGGCCGCAGGAGCGCATCAGCCCCCAGGTGGGAGCGGGCGCGCCGCCCATGTGGCCCATGGCGCCGCGGAAGCGCAGGACGTCCTCGGGCAGGGTCCAGGTGTGGGTGAGGCCGAGCGGCTCGATGATCTGCTCACGCAGCGCGGCGTCCCAGACCTGACCGGTGAGGCGCTCGATGACGCGCCCGGCGACGATGAACCCGGAGTTGCAGTACGACTGGGTGGCGCCGAGGGGGTGGTTCTGCGCCAGGTCGGCGCACGCCTGGACGTACTTCTCCACGCAGTCGTCACCGCGGCCCGTGTCGAGGAACAGGTCCCCGTCGATTCCGGAGGTGTGCGTGAGCAGGTGCCGGATCGTGACGGTCTTGGTCACCTCCGGATCTGCGACCCGGAACTCGGGCAGGACCTCGGCGACCGGGGTCTCGAGCGTCAGCTCGCCCCGCTCGACGAGCAGCATGATCTGCGTGGCGGTCCACACCTTGGTGACCGAGCCGATCTGGAAGAGGGAGTCGGTGGTCACCTCCACTCCGGTGGCCGTGTTGAGCACGCCGGCGGCGTACTCGTGCACCTCCCCCTCATGAAGGAAGGCCAGGTTGGCGCCGGGTACCTCGTATTCGGCGATCAGCTCGGCGAGACGGGCGTGCCATCGACCGGGATCCACTGCTCCAGCCACTCGACGATCCTTTCGTTGTAGTCCACCCGGTGGGACGGGCGGCCGTTGAGGATGAACAGATGAGAGCCGCCGGGATAGCGGACCAGCCGGACCGGCACACCCTGTTCGCGTAGCGCGGCGAACCACTGCTCGGCCTGGCCGACCGGGCACCGGTCGTCGTCCTCCCCGTGGAGGATCAGCGTGGGCGTGGTCACCCGGGCGACGTGGGTCATCGGGGACTGCTCCTCGATGTCGCCCCGGCACTCGTACGCCTTGAGGAAGTGCCCCGCGTCGGACGTGCCGGCCATGCTGGTCAGGTCGCTGACGCACCCTCCGGGGATGGCCGCCTTGAACCGGCCGGTCCGGGTGGGCAGCCAGCAGGAGACGTAGCCGCCGTAGCTGTAGCCCGTCACCGCGAGCCGGTCGGGGTCGGCGACGCCTTCGGCGACCAGGTCGTCGATCGGGCTCAGGAAGTCGTCGGTGTCGGCGACGCCCCAGGCTCCGACGGCGGCGGTGTAGAACGCCTCGCCGTACCCGTCGCTGCCGCGCGGGTTGATGGTCAGCACCGTCCAGCCCCGGGCTGCGAGCACCTGGTGGTAGAGGTGGACGCCATCGAAGACCGGCGCCCAGGCGTTGTGCGGGCCGCCGTGCGCGTCCAGCAGGAGCGGTCCCGGCTCCGTGAGCGTCTCGTCCCGCAGCACGAATCCCTCGACCCGCGTCCCGTCAGGGGCGGTGAAGGTACGGCTCCGCGGGACGAACAGCTCGACGTCGTGGAGCCCGTGGGAGGAGAGCATGGTCGCCTCGGAGGCCGTCACGGCCCCGTTCGCGGCGACGTCCGCGAGGTAGACCTCTCCCGCGCTGTACGGCGTCGCCGCGATGTAGGCGATCCTGCCTTTCGCCGCGCTGACGCCGGAGACCACCTGGTCCCCGCCGATGATCTTCTCGCCGGGCGCGCGGTAGAGATGGGTGAAGCCGCCGTCTCGCGCGCAGAAGATCAGGTCGTCGCCCGCGAGCTGGGGCGTCGCGCCGGGATATCCCGGGGCGCCCACCATGACGTTGCGGTCGATGCCGGTCTCGATCTCCACGAGGCCGTCGGCCCCGAGGTCGAACAGGCGGGCGTGGCCCACCGGGTCGCCGTCGTATCCGACGACCAGCAGCCGTTCGCCCAGCCACCAGGCGCCCGCGCAGATCACGCCGGGGCCGGTGAGCCGCTCGGGTTCGCCGCCGGAGACGTCCACCGAGTAGACCGCGCCGGCCGCGGTCAGGTCGCGGTCGGCCTCCATGCTCGTGGTGAAGGCGAGCCTCCCGCCGTCCGGCGACCAGGACGGCTCTCCCGCGTGGAAGTCGCCCGCGGTGATCTGCCGGGCCTCACCCGTGTCCACGGACACCACGAAGAGATGCATGGTCAGGCCACGCAGCAGACCCGTGCCGTCGGCCTTGTACTCCAGGCTGTCGGCGACGACCGGGGCGTGCGGGTCGAGGTCGCCGTACGGCGCGGCGTACGCGATCAGCGTCCCGTCCGGCGACCAGACCGCGGCGCCCGCCCCCAGCGGCGCGGAGGTGAGGACGCGGGGTTCGCCGCCGTCCATCGGCAGCAGGTGGATCTGCGGCTTCCCGTCCACGGGGCGGAGGAAGGCGAGCGAGCGCCCGTCGGGCGACCAGCGCGGGGAGGAGTCGCGCGGGCCGCCCGTCAGGCGTCGCGGTTCGCCACCGGGAGCGGCGAGCCAGATCTCGGACCGGTTCTCGTCGGACTCACGATCGGCCCTGGTGACCGTGTAGGCCACGGTGCTCCCGTCAGGGCAGAGCCGGGGGTCCCCCGGCACCGCGAGGCGGTAGAGGTCGCTGAGGGAGAGGCGAGGCATGACCGAACACTAGGCACCCGTCCCCGGCGACTTCTTCGGCCGCCTCGACGAATCCGGCCCGTTTCGTTGTGCCGTCCTCCAACCCGGCGCGGCGGGCTACGGCCACGGGGACCGGACGATGGCGGACGCGGCGGCGTGGACGGCGCCGAGGCCGTCGGCACGGGCGACGATCCGGCCGGATTCGACGCGGACGGCGACCTCCGTCCCATCGCTGACGGCGGCCACGCCCGCCGCCGCGGCGAGGGCACCGGACTCGTCGTACACCACCTGGAGGCGCGGCCACGCCGAACGCGGGAACGCCGGGCGCAGGCAGCCGCACAGGTCGGCGACGGCCAGCCGCGCCAGCGGCGCCAACTCGCCCGGGTCGCCGGTGACCAGGACGGCGGTGACCTCGGCTCCGGGCGGCGCGGCCCGCACCGCCTCCTCGGCCGCGGACAGCCGGTGCAGGCCGAGCACGGCCACCACGCCGTCGCCGGTGAGCCGCGCGGGCTCGCCCCGGATCGCGTCCGTCGCGGACGGCGGGGACCAGGGCTCGTCGGCGGGGCGGGCAGCCGGGACCCAGGTCACGTGCGGGGGCGGCCACCGGTCGCCGAGGTCGAGGTCCGCCAGTCGCTCACAGGCGCCGACGACGTCGAACGGCTCGACGAAGCCGGGGGCGGCGGCGGCCATCTGGCCGGCGCCGTGCAGGGTCGTGAGCGCGGTCTCGGCCACCCGGACCAGGCGGCCCGTCCCCGGCGGGGCCAGACGTTCGAGGGCGAGCCCGAGCAGGATCGCGTCCAGTTTCATCAGCTGCGCGAACGGGCGCCGGGTGCGCTCGTCGGCGAGGACCTCGTGCAGCAGGTCCACGCCGAGCCGGGCCGGACCGTGCTCGTCGCTCGTGGCCAGCGGCAGCCGGGCGACCCAGGCGCGGGCGAAGGCGCGCAGCGCCTCCCGGGTGGTCAGGCCCGGCTCCGGATGTGACGGGCGGGGTGCGCGCTCGGCCAGGTCGGCCAGGACGGCGAAGTAGAGGGCCCGCTTGCCGGGGAAGTTGGAGTAGACCGCGCCTCGGGTGAGCTCGGCGCGCTCGGCGATGTCGTCGATCTTCGCGTCGCGGAAGCCGCGCGCGGCGAACTCGTCCCTGGCCGCGGCGAGCACCTTGGCGCGGGTGCGCTCCTGCGTCTGCGCCCTGCTGAGCCGGGCCATCGTCCTCCCTCGTGGCGGCGTTTGCCGTACCTGCCGAGCCACGATAGCGTGGCCATTCAAGTGGCATCATCATCTGAATGTTATGAACATTCGGGTGCTATCAGGAGTGGGCGACCGCCGAGGAGGCGTTTCCGAGTGGCACGCACCGGTGACAACGTGCTGACGTGCGCGTTCTGCGGGAAGAGCCAGCAGCAGGTCAGGAAGCTCATCGCGGGTCCGGGTCACATCTGCATCTGTGACGAGTGCGTCGAGCTCTGCAACGAGCTCATCGAGGAGGAGCGCGGCGAGAGCGCGGAGGACGGAGCGCGGCGCCTGCCGAAGCCCCGGGAGATCCACGAGTTCCTCGACCAGTACGTCGTCGGGCAGGAGGACGCCAAGCGGACGCTCGCGGTGGCGGTCTACAACCACTACAAGCGGGTGCGGCACCCCGGCGAACGCGGCAGGGACGACGATCTGGAGCTGGCCAAGTCCAACGTCCTGCTGATCGGCCCGACCGGCTGCGGTAAGACCTACCTCGCCCAGACACTCGCCCGCATGCTCGACGTTCCGTTCGCCGTCGCCGACGCCACCGCGCTGACCGAGGCCGGGTACGTCGGGGAGGACGTGGAGAACATCCTGCTCAAGCTGATCCAGGCCGCCGACTACGACGTGAGCAGGGCCGAGACCGGCATCGTCTACATCGACGAGATCGACAAGGTCTCCCGCAAGAGCGAGAACCCGTCGATCACACGGGACGTCTCCGGCGAGGGCGTCCAGCAGGCGCTGCTGAAGATCCTTGAGGGCACGACCGCGAGCGTGCCTCCCCAGGGCGGCCGCAAGCACCCGCACCAGGACACCATCCAGATCGACACGACCCGGGTGCTGTTCATCGTCGGCGGCGCGTTCCCCGGTCTGGAGGGGATCGTCGAGCAGCGGACCGGCCGCGTGGGCGCCGGGTTCCGCGCCGCGCTCCGCCCCACGGAGGCTGCCGAGGACCACGACCTCGCCCAGGTCATGCCGCAGGACCTGGTGCGCTTCGGACTGATACCGGAGCTCGTCGGACGGCTTCCGGTGGTGTCGGCCTTCCGGCCGCTGGACCGGGCGGCGTTGACGCGGATCCTCACCGAGCCGCGCAACGCGCTGATCAAGCAGTACCGGAAGCTGGTCGGGATGGACGGCGTCGAACTGGAGTTCACCGAGGACGCCGTCGCCGCGATCGCCGACCAGGCCCTGCTGCGCCGCACCGGCGCCAGGGCGCTGCGCGCGATCCTCGAGGAGATCCTGCTCAACGTGATGTACGAGGTGCCGAGCCGGGACGACGTGGCCCGCGTCGTGGTGGACCGCGCCACCGTGCTCGACAACGTCAACCCGACCCTGGTGCCGCGCGGACGGCTCGACTCCGGCGCCGGACGCCGCGAGAGGTCCGCCTGAGTCCGCTCAGCCCCGGCGTTCGCGGGTCAGCAGCCAGGCCAGGTAGCAGCCGCCCAGCGCGGCGGTCACCACACCCACCGGCACCTGGCCGTCGGTGAGGCGCTGGGCGACCACGTCCGACCCGAGCAGCACCAGGCCGCCCGTCAACCCCGAGGCGACCAGCCCCGGCCCCGGGGAGCGCGTCAGGCGGCGGGCGATCTGCGGCGCGGTGAGGGCGACGAACTCGATCA
Organism: Microtetraspora glauca; assembly: GCF_040656155.1. Classification (NCBI taxonomy): domain Bacteria; kingdom Bacillati; phylum Actinomycetota; class Actinomycetes; order Streptosporangiales; family Streptosporangiaceae; genus Microtetraspora; species Microtetraspora glauca. Next base: position 235,477 of record NZ_JBFALK010000011.1, on the reverse strand, counting down.
GCCCGACCGAGGCTGTGGCGACCGAGCACAGCGCGACCGCGGTGACCATGAGCGTCAGCCGTACCCGCTCGACCGGCACTCCGAGGCCCTTCGCGGCGTCGTCACCGAGTTCGAGCAGCGGCAGGTTGCGCGCGGCGGCGGCGAGTACGGGCAGGACGAGCGCGAGCGCGGTGGCGATCATCCCGACGTGCTCCCAGCTCCGGCCGTTCAGGCTGCCGAACAGCCAGGCGTTGGCGCGCTGCGCCTCGGTGACCTCGGCCCGCGTGATCAGGAAGGAGTTGACCGAGACCAGCATGGCGCTGACCCCGATGCCGATCAGCACCAGCCGGTAGCCCTGCACGCCCCGCCGGTACGCCAGGACGTAGACCAGCGCGGCGGTGAGCACGCCCCCGCCGACGGCCGAGCCCGCCAGCAGCAGGGGGCCGCCGCCGATGACGAGGATCTGCACGATCGCGCCCGTGGCCGCCCCCGTGGTGAAGCCGACCACGTCGGGGCTGCCGAGGGGGTTGCGCGCCAGACTCTGGAAGACCGCGCCGCTGACGCCGAGCGCCGCACCCACCATGATCGCGGTGAGCGTGCGCGGCAGGCGGAGCTTCAGCACGACGTACTCGGTGGCGCGGTCACCCTGCCCGAACAGGGTGCGGATCACCTCGCCCGGCGCGATCCGGACGTCTCCCGTGCCGACGGCGAGGATCGCGGCCACGACGACGGCGACGGCGACGAGCGTGCCCGCGACCACCGCGCGGGGGCGCAGGCGCAGGGAGATCGGACCTGTCCGTACGGTGGTGTTCACAGCGAGGCCATCCTTACGCCGCGGACGAGGGCGATGAGCACGGGGGCTCCGAGGAACGCGGTGACCAGGCCGACCTCCAGCTCTCCCGGCCAGGCGACCAACCGGGCCGCCACGTCGGCCGCGAGCAGCAGCACCGCGGCCAGCACCACCGAGTACGGCATCAGCCACCGCTGGTCGGGCCCGGTGACGGCCCTGGCCAGATGCGGCACGGCCAGGCCGACGAACATCAGCGGCCCCACGGACGCGGTCGCCGAGCCGCACAGCAGGACCACCGCGACCGCGCCGAGCACCCGGGTACGGGTCAGCCGCACCCCGAGCGCCCGCGCGACGTCGTCGCCCAGCGCCATGCTGTTGAGCGGCCTGGCCAGCGCCAGTGCCAGCGCGATCCCGACGGCGAGGAAGGGCAGCAGCTCGGCCAGCACGTTCAGGTCGCGCCCGGACAGCGAGCCCACCGCCCAGAAGCGGAACTTGTCGAAGGCGTTCAGGTCCACCATGACGATGCCGGAGACCAGCGCCTGGAGTGCGGCTCCGACCGCGGTGCCGGCCAGTGCCAGCCGTACCGGTGTGGCGCCTCCCCTGCCGCGCGAGCCCAGGGCGTACACCGCGACCGCGGCGCCCAGCGCTCCGGCGAAGGCGAACCAGACGTAGGACAGCGGCGCGGTGATGCCGAGGAAGGCGATGGCGACCACCACGGCGGCGGAGGCTCCCGCGTTGACGCCGAGCAGCCCGGGGTCGCCCAGGGGGTTCCTGGTCAGCGCCTGGACCAGCGCGCCCGCCAGACCGAGCGCGGCTCCCACGCCCAGGCCGAGAAGGGTGCGCGGCAGGCGCAGCTCTCTGACCACGACGGCGTGCTCCGAGCCGCCCCCGTGCCACAGCGCCCGCCACACCTCGTCGAACGGGATCGACTGCGCCCCGACGGCCAGGCTCGCCATCACCGCGGCGCCGAGCGCCAGCAGGGAGAGGACGAGGCCGACGGCCCGTTTCTTCATCATAGGGGGACCTTATTAGGTAAGCCTTGCCTTAATGAACTAAGGTTCGCCTTACCTAATTTTTACCTACATGAGGAGTGCCCATGTCCTTCACCCGCCGGGCCGCCGCCGTACTGGCCGCGGCCATCGCCCTCGCCGGTGTCACCGCGTGCGGATCAGGAGGGGGTGAGACGCGGGACGAGGCCGCGGCGGCCCCCGCGTCCTCCGGCGCCGGCCGTTCGGTCCGGCATGACGGCGGGACCACGGAGGTGCCGGCCAAGCCCCAGCGGATCGTCTCGGTCAGCGTGACGCTGACCGGCCACCTGCTGGCCATGGAGGCGCCGCTGATCGCCAGCCAGGCCACCCCGCCCTCCCCGATCGTGGACTCCAACGGCTTCTTCTCCCAGTGGTCCGACGTCGCCGTCGAGCGCGGGGTGCAGGTGGCCTACAAGGGCTTCGAACCGGCGCTGGAGAAGATCGCCGGACTGCGGCCCGACCTGATCGTCGGCTCGGCCTCCGGCGCCGACGACGCGTCCAAGGTGTACGACCGGCTCAGCGAGATCGCGCCCACGCTCATCTACCGCTACGACAACCTCTCCTGGCAGGACCTGACCACCAAGATCGGCAAGGCCCTCGGCCTGGAGGCCGGCGCCGCCAAGGTCATCCAGAGCTACGACCAGCACGTCTCCGAGGTCAAGGCCGCCATCAAGGCGCCGGAGCAGGAGATCGCGCTGCTGCGGGTCAACCCCACCGAGATCCCCGTCTTCACCCCCGTCTCGGCGCAGGGCCAGCTCCTGACCTCCCTCGGCCTGAAGGTGCGCGAACTGCCCCCCGGCCTGGAGACCACCGCCGACCAGAACGAGGGCGGAGCACGCGCCGACATGGTGCCCGTCGCCACCGAGAACGTCACCAAGGCGTTCGGCGACGCCTCCCTCTTCTTCGTCAGCCACACCAAGAAGGACATCGACGACGCCGCCGCCAAGCCGCTCTGGCGCGACCTGCCCGCCGTGAAGGACAAGCGCCTGTACGACCTGGGCCTGGACTCCTTCCGCCTCGACTACTACAGCGCCACCAACGTGGTGGACCGCGTGGCCGGGTTCTTCAAGGGCCAGTGATGCCTTCCCTGCCCGACCCGCGCACCGTCCCGCCGCAGGTGCCGCGCCCGTCCCCGCCAAGGACCGCCACCGGGCCGCTGGTCTCCGCCCTCGTCGAGTCCGTACGGCGGGGCGACCCCTCGGCGGCCGACGACTTCTGGCGTACGGCCGGGACGCGAGGAACGCCCCTCGTGGAGGAGGCCCCCGGCGAGCCCGGCCACCGGATCGTCACCTTCCTGTGGCGGGGCGAGGCGCCCGACGTCCTGGTCATGGTCAACAAGGTGACCGACCCCAGCGTGCTGGACGCCTCCCTCATGGAGCGCGTCGAGGGCACCGACATCTGGCACAGGGGCTACGTGATGCGCTCGGACTGGCGCGCGACCTATCGCCTGGCCCCGGGCGACCCCCTCGCCCCCGAGACGGACGGGCCGGTGGCGCTGCGGATGATCGCGGCGGGCTCCCCGGCGCCCAGGGCCGCGATCCGCCGCTGGAGCCAGGGCCTGGCCAACGCCGTTCCCGACCCGCTCAACCGCCGGGCCTCCCAGGACGGCTCGGTCGTCGAACTGCCTGACGCGCCGCCCGACATCTGGTCCGCGCCCCGCGACGTCCCCAAGGGGACGCTCACCGAGCGGAGGTTCGCCAGCGCGATCCTGGGCGACGAGCGGACGGTGTGGACCTACGAACCGCCCGTCCACTCCGAAGGCGTACTGGTGCTGCTGGACGGCGAGGAGTGGGCGCAGTCGGGATGGATCGCCACCGTGCTGGACAATCTCATCGCGGCGGGGGCCGTGCCCCCGCTGCGGGCGATCATGCCCGGCAACGTGGACACGGCGACCCGCGTGCGCGAGCTGGCCTGCCATGAGCCGTTCACACGCTTCCTCACCGAGGAGCTGGTGCCTCGCGACAGCGGGCCCGCGATCATCGGCGGGGCCAGCCTGGGCGGGCTGACCGCGGCGTACGCGGCCTACCTCGCGCCGGACAGGTTCGACAGGGTCATCTCGCTGTCGGGATCGTTCTGGTGGCCGAACGCCGCCGCGCCGGGAGCCGAGCCCGCCTGGCTGACGCGGGAGCTGGCCCGCCGCCCGCGCCTGCCCGTGCGCTTCCACCTCGACGTGGGGTTGCAGGAATGGGCGTTGCTCGCCCCCACCCGCCACCTGCGCGATGTGCTCGCGGCCAGGGGGTACGAGCATGACTATCACGAGTACAACGGCGGCCACGACGCCCTGTGCTGGCGGGTCGCCCTTCCCGAGGCCCTGCGCCGGATCACCCGAGACCATCCTGAGAGGACCGCAGAGTCATGACCCTGCCGCGCACCACGATCGTCCGTCACCCGCTGGTCTACCGGCTGCTTGAGGTGAGGCGGGTCGTGCGGATCACCCCGAGCACGGTGCGGGTCACCCTGGGCGGCGAGGCGCTGGCCGGCTTCAGGTCGCAGGCGCCCACCGACCACGTGAAGCTGTGCTTCGCCGAACCCGGAGCCGAGCTGCCGGTCGCACCGGTGATCGAGAACGACGCCTGGGTGGACGGCCCCGTCGCGCCCATCACGCGTGACTACACGATCCGCCATCACCGGCCGGACGCCCTCGAACTGGACGTGGACATGGTCGTGCACGGCGACGGCGTCGGCTCGTCCTGGGCCGCGCGGGCCGAGCCCGGCATGCGGCTGGGCGTGCTCGGCCCGCGCGGCTCCCACGTGCCGCCGCTGACCCACGACTGGTATCTGCTGGCGGCGGAGGAGACCGCGATCCCGGCGCTGGGCCGCTGGCTGGAGACGCTGCCCGCCGGGGCGAGGGTCATCGCGTTCGCCGAGGTCGCCGGGCCGGAGGAGGAGCAGGACCTCGCCACGGCGGCCGACCTGTCGCTGACCTGGCTGCACCGCGGCGACGCGGCACCGGGGACGAGCGACCTCCTGGAGCGGGCGATCCGCGCCGTCGATCTCCCGCCGGGCGTCGGCTTCGCCTGGATCGCGGGCGAGGCGACGACGCTCAAGCCGATCCGCCGCCACCTGCGCCGTGAGCGCGGCCTGGCGAAGGAGCAGGTCGACGTCGACGGCTACTGGAAACGCGGGACGGCCGACCACGACCACCACGAGGACGACGACGCCGAGTGACCGGCCCGCCCGCCTCACGGGCGGGCGGGTCCGCTCTCAGGCTGCCTGGGCATTGCAGCTGACTCTCGCGACCACTCGGCGGATCGACGTTGGCGGGGATCTTCGCAGCGGGCGCGCTCGAGCAGTGCGCGCCGTTCGGATTCGGAGTGGGCGGCCGCGGCGGCCCGGCGGAACAGGGCGGCCGCCCGGTCGCGGTCGCCATGGCGCGCGGTGAGGTCGGCTTCCACGGCGATGGCGAGCGGGTAGTCGTCCAGCGCGCCGCCGGCGCGGGCCCAGGCGAGCAGTGCCAGCCCGGCCGCCGGCCCGTGCGCGTAGCCATGCGCCACGGCGCGATTCAGCTCGATCACCGGTGAGGGTTGGATCCCGGCGAGCCGGTCGTACCACGTGGCGATCGCCGGCCAGTCGGTGGCGTCGGCGGAGGTGGCGGTGGCGTGGCAGGCGGCGATCCGGGCCTGCAGTGCGTACGGGCCGTTCTCCGTTGTCCCGGCGAGGGCGCGCAGGCCCTCGGCGATCGCGGCGTGGTCCCAGCGGAGCCGGTCCTGCTTGTCCAGGGCGAGCAGATTGCCGTGCAGGTCACGGCGGGCGTCACGCCGGGAGTGCTGGAACAGGAACAACGCCAGTAGCGCGGACACCTCCCCCTGACCGGGCATGAGCTGCCGGAGGAGACGGGCCAGGCGGATCGCCTCGTCGGCGAAAGCGGGCCGGCCGTCGGCGTTGTAGCCGTAGGTGAACAGCAGGTACAGCACCGCCAGAACTCCGGGGAGCCGCTCGGTGAGCGCCCGGCCGGTTGGCACCCGGTACGGGATGCCCGCATCCGCGATCTTCTTCTTGGCCCGGGTCAGGCGCCGGGTCATGGTCGACTCGCTGACCAGAAAGGCCCGCGCGATGTCGGCGGTGGGCACCCCGCCGATCGTTCGCAGCGTCAGCGCCACGCGCGCCTCCAGGGCGAGCGCGGGATGGCAGCAGGTGAAGATGAGCCGCAGCCGGTCGTCCACGAGCTCCTCCGCCGCCGGGGCCGGGCCCGGATCGGCAAGCGCGAGCACCGCCAGCTCGGCAAGCTTGCGGCGTTCGACCGACGCGCGGCGCAGCACGTCGATCGCGCGGTTGCGTGCCACCGTCATCAGCCAGCCGCCAGGTTCGCCCGGCACGCCCTCCCGGGGCCACCGCTGCAGGGCGAGCGTCAGCGCCTCCTGGGCGCAGTCCTCGGCCAGCGTCCAGTCGCCGGTGACGCGAATCAGCGCGGCCACGATCCGCGCGTACGAATCCGCGCTCGCGGCCGTGACGGCGTCGGCCGTCGCGGCCGCGAACGAATCGGTCACGCCGTCATCCTCACAGATCGACCAACGGGCGCAGCTCCAGCCGTCCCTCTCGGGCCATCGGATGGGCGCGGGCAACCTCGATCGCCTCGTCCAGATCGGCGCACTCCAGCAGGTCGTAGCCCACGATCACTTCCTTGGACTCCGTGAACGGACCATCCGAGACCAGCAGTTGGCCATTGCGGACCCTGACAGTGGTGGCGGCGGACGTCGGCGCCAGCACGCTGCCCTCCAATCGGCGGCCGCGCGCGTCGTTCTCCGACACCCACACATCGATGTCGGGCTCGTCTGTCTTGTCGGTGTCGGGCTCGGTGTCGGTGCAGACGAACATCATGTACTTCATCTTCGCTCCTCGGTGTCGTGAACTCGGTGTCGTGAACTCGGTGTCGTGAACTCGGCGTCGTGAACTCACCACGGTGACGAACGGGCGGCCCGGTTCCGGACACAGGCGCACCAAAATATTTGCCATAGTCGTCTGCCACAGTGACCGCGGCGGGGAAAGGGCTCGTCACGCGCCTCCCGTCTCGTGGATGCCATGGCGATACGCCAAACCGATGCGCTATTGCGGCAGCAAACGGGTATTCAGGCTTGATTATGCGAAGTAAGGTGATTGCTTGTGACGACGTTCGGCATCAGCGAGGCGGCCGCCTTGCTCGGAGTCAGCTCCGACACCGTCCGTCGATGGGTGGACGCGGGCCGGTTGACGGCCCAGCGGGACGAGCACGGCCACCGTCGGGTGGACGGCGCCGACCTCGCCGCGTTCGCCCGGGCGCAGATCGAGGCGGAGAACGGCTCAGGCCACTCCTCGGCGCGTAACCGCTTCCGCGGGATCGTCACCGAGGTGATCAAGGACGCGGTGATGGCCCAGGTGGAGATCGCCGCGGGGCCGTACCGCGTGGTGTCGCTGATGAGCCGCCAGGCCGCCGACGAGCTGCGCCTGGAGGTGGGCGTGGTGGCGATCGCCGTGATCAAGTCCACCAACGTCGTCGTGGAGATCCCCGACCACGCGCGTGTGGTGACCCAGCAATGAAGCGATAAGGAGCCCCTTGGTGTTCAGGCGTCTTTCCCGGTGGGCCGTCGCGCTCCCCCTCGCCGTCGCGCTCGTGGGCGTGGCCGGCTGCGGTTCCAGCGAGCCGGGCGCGCCCGCGGCGGCCGACCCCGCGTCCGGCGGCGGAGCCACGACGGTGACGGTGTTCGCGGCCGCGTCGCTGACCGGCACGTTCACCGAGCTCGGCAAGACGTTCGAGGCCGCCCATCCGGGCACGTCGGTGAGGTTCAACTTCGGCTCAAGCGCGACGCTCGCGCAGCAGATCACCCAGGGGGCGCCGGCCGACGTGTTCGCGGCCGCCAGCCCGGCCACGATGAAGACGGTGACCGACGCCTCGCTGGCGAGCGCGCCGACGACGTTCGTCCGCAACAAGTTGCAGATCGCCGTCCCGGCCGGCAACCCGGCCAAGGTGGACGCGCTCAGCGACCTGACCGATCCGAAGGTGAAGGTCGCGCTCTGCGCCGAGCAGGTGCCCTGCGGCGCCGCCGCGGTCAAGGCGCTGGACGCCGCGGGGCTGAAGGTCACGCCGGTCACCCTGGAGCAGGACGTCAAGGCCACCCTCACCAAGGTCGAACTCGGCGAGGTCGACGCCGCCCTGGTCTACACGACCGACGTGATCGCCTCGGGGGGCAAGGTGAACGGCATCGCGTTCCCCGAGGCCGAGAAGGCGATCAACGACTACCCGATCGCGACCCTGTCCAAGGCTCCCGCGGGTGACCTGGCCAAGCAGTTCGTCGACCTGGTGCTGTCGCAGCAGGGCAGGGACGTGCTCAGCAAGGCCGGCTTCGAAGCGCCCTGATCCGCGATGACCTCCACCACGCCGTCACCCGCCCGGGGCTTCGCGGACCGCCCCGGGCGAGGCGCGGTCACCGGCCGCCTGCCCTGGGCCCTGGTGGTGCCCGGCGTGCTCGGGCTGGCCTTCCTGGTGCTGCCGTTCGCCGGGTTGCTGATCCGGGCCCCCTGGTCGACGCTGTTCCAGCGGCTGGCCGAGCCGCAGGTGCTGGAGGCGCTGCGGCTGTCGTTGGTGACCGCGACCGTGGCCACGCTGGTGTGCCTGCTGCTGGGTGTGCCGCTGGCCTGGCTGCTGGCCAGGGTGTCCTTCCCCGGCCGGCGCCTGGTGCGGGCGCTGATCACCGTGCCGCTGGTGCTGCCCCCGGTCGTCGGGGGCGTCGCGCTGCTGCTGGTCCTGGGTCGTCGCGGCCTGGTCGGCCAGTGGCTGGACGCCACGTTCGGGATCTCGCTGCCCTTCACCACCGCGGGCGTCGTGCTCGCCGAGGCGTTCGTGGCGATGCCGTTCCTCGTCATCAGCGTCGAGGGCGCGCTCCGCGCCACGGATCAGCGGTTCGAGGAGGCCGCCGCCACGCTGGGCGCCTCGCGCTGGACGGTCTTCCGCCGCGTCACCCTGCCGCTCATCGCCCCGGGCATCGTCGCCGGAGCCGTGCTGTGCTGGGCCAGGGCGCTGGGCGAGTTCGGCGCGACCATCACGTTCGCCGGCAACTTCCCCGGCAGCACCCGGACCATGCCGCTGGCGGTCTACCTCGCGCTGGAGACGGAGCCCGAGGCCGCCATCGTGCTCAGCCTCGTCCTGCTCGCCGTCTCCCTGGTCATCCTGGCCGGCCTGCGCGACAGGTGGGTGACCAGTCCATGACCCGGCCGACGTTCCCAGCCGTGCCCGCGTCCCCGCCCGAGTCCGGGCCCGAGCCTGAGCAGCGCGGCCTGCGCGCCCGCCTGGTCGTCACCCGGCCCTCCTTCGCCCTGGATATCGAGCTCGACGTCGCCGCCGGAGAGGTCGTCGCCCTGCTCGGCCCCAACGGCGCGGGCAAGACCACCGCGCTGCGCGCCCTCGCCGGACTCACCGCCCTGTCCACGGGCGGGCACATCACTCTCGACGGCCGGCCGCTGCACACCCTCCCCGCCGAGCGACGCCCGATCGGGATGGTCTTCCAGGACTACCTGCTCTTCCCGCACCTGTCCGCCCTCGACAACGTGGCCTTCGGCCCCCGCTGCCAGGGTGTCGCCAAGGCCGAGGCCCGGCGCGTCGCCGCCGCCCTGCTGGAGCGGGTCGGCCTCTCGGAACACGCCGCCGCCCGGCCCCGGCAACTCTCGGGCGGGCAGGCGCAGCGCGTCGCCCTCGCGCGGGCGCTGGCCGTACGGCCCCGCCTGCTGCTGCTGGACGAGCCGCTCGCCGCGCTCGACGCGCACACCCGCCTGGAGGTCCGCTCCCAGCTGCGCCGCCACCTGGCCGGCTTCGACGGCGCCACCGTCCTGGTGACCCACGACCCGCTCGACGCCATGGTGCTGGCCGACCGCCTCGTCGTCGTCGAGAACGGCACGGTCGTCCAGCAGGGCGCCCCCGCGGCCGTGGCCCGCCGTCCGCGCACCGACTACGTCGCCCGCCTGGTCGGCCTCAACCTCTACCGCGGCCTCGCCTCCGGGCAGCAGGTCAAGGTCGACGAGCTGCTGTTCAGCGTCACAGAACAGCTCGACGGGCCCGCGTTCGTCGCCTTCTCCCCCGCCGCGGTCGCCCTCTACCGATCCCGCCCTGACGGCAGCCCGCGCAACCTGTGGCAGGCCCGCATCGAGGGCGTCGAACGGCACGGCGACAACGTCCGCGTCCACCTCGACGGCCCGATCACCGCGTTCGCCGACGTCACCCCCGCCGCCGTCGCCGAGCTCGACCTCACCCCTGGCCGGCGGATCTGGGCGGCGGTCAAGGCCACTGAGACCCACGGATATCCGGCATGACCGGCGACCCGCCGGACGGCCCTCACGACTGCAACGCGATCTGCCTCGGCGGCCCGTGCCACGGCATGCTCACCCACATCGACCAGGACATCGGCACTCTCACCATCCCGGTCCCGCGCCGGTCACCGTCCGCCCCGCAGACGAGCGCCCGCTATCGCGTCACCCGGGAACGGGTGCGCTATTTCGGCCGGGCCGAGCCGTACATCGCCCTGCACTGGGCGGCCCCACCCTCGAGATGCCCGTACGGCCACTGACACGGCCTATCCCCACAGGCGGCCGGAGGCACAGACCCTCACCTCGGCGATCCGGCTGATGTGCCTGCCTCCGCACCGGTCACCCGGCACCACCAGGTGCGGGCCCTGATCGTCGACAGATGGAGAGCCGGCCGCCGCTGGTGCCGCCGCACGGGAAGCAAGCGTCACATGACCGACACCCGAGAGGCGTTCCCCGACGTCCACGGGAACCGGATCAGACCCGGGGAGCGGGCTTCTGCCCTCGACACGGTGCACCGACACCGATGAGCACCTCGTGCACCGCACCGCCGTCGACTCGGACCCGAATCGGAAGGCATCCGGCCTCGCGGACGATGTACCCCCCGGCGAAGGCGATCCATTCGTCGCCCGATTCACAGCGGTCCACCACCACACGCGCACCTGGCGACCCCGGGCTGCCCCATGCCAGCCACAGCCGGCCGGTCAGGCCCTCCGGCACCGTCACCTCGACATGTCGTCCACGCCGCACGAGCAGGCCCTGCTTGGCGAACCATCCCGAACCCCCGCCGGGCAACTCCGCCTCAGCCGCCTGCAGGGCCTGCGCCCTGCTCTTGCTCGTCGGCAGGGCCACAGCATCGCCGACGACCTGCAGGTCGCCAGAGGGAGCCTGCCCCCCGCCGATCGCCTCGTCACACCGCACCGTCGCGGAGGCCGCGGGAGGGGGCGAGGATGCGGCCTCTCGCCTCGTTGACGGGTCGCCGGACGTACACGCGGCGGTCACACCGGCCAGTACGGCCGCTACAGCGATACGACTGCGCACGTGTCCACTCTGCTGTACAGGCGGCCCCGAAGTCACGGCCAGGGGACGAACCACCACATCGAGCAGCCTCCGGGAGACCCCGGCGGCTCGTTCAGCGTCCGCGGAGGGTCACCGAGGGAGCCTGGCCGTACCGGGCGCGGTAGGCCGCGGCGAACCGGCCCTGGTGCAGGAACCCCCAGCGGGCGGCCACCGTGGTCACGGTGCACCGGGCCGGGTCGCCCGCCCTGAGCTCCTCGTGGACCCGGGCCAGGCGGACGTCCCTGAGGTGCGCCATCGGGGTCAGGCCCAGGTGGCGGCGGAACCCCTCCTGGAGCGAGCGGCTGCTGACCGCCACGGCCCGCGCCACGTCGTCGGTGCTCAGCGGGTGGCCGGCGTGCTCGTCGATGAACTCCATGGCCCGGCGCACCACCTTGGGCAACGCGGGCGGCACCGGCGCGTTCAGCCGGGCCGAGTAGTTGGACGGCTGCATCGTCAGCAGCGAGGCGAGCAGCGCGTTCTCCAGGTGTGCCATGGCGAGCGGCTGCCCCGCCAGCCCGTCGCCGTGCTCGGCCTCCCGGACGAGCAGGTCGGCCATCGCGCGCCACGCTCGCGCCTGTCCCGTGGTCATGTCCAGCCCCAGGTCGAAGACGAGCGGCCGGTCGAGCCGCTCGCCGAGCATCTGCTCCAGCGTGTGCTCCACGGCCGCGCGGTCGAATTTCACGATCAGCTGGGGGCAGCCGGCCGCCCAGCGCATGTCCAGGTGTTCCGTCGGCGACGGCAGCGAGGCCAGGTCCGGCGTCGACACGATCTCCTGTCCCCCGCACCTGATCAGGCTGCGTCCCGCGAGGGGCACCTGCACCAGGTAGAAGGACTCCAGCTCGCCCGGCTCTATGTGGACGTCGGCCGCGTAGTCCAGGTAGCTCACCCGGATGGCCCCGAGCTGGGCCGAGTTGAAACGCGCGGACAACGGCGCCGGGCCGCCGGTCAGGTCCAGCCGGTGCGGGCAGAACACCCGTCCGACCAGGTCACGGACCTCATCCAGATCATCACTGGCGAAGACGGCCCGGTTTTCGAGCAGGATCCGCTCACGCATCGACGCTCCCGCCGCACGTCGGACTGACGCCGACATGGTGACGGATCACGGTGCACCCGTCCAGGCGGAATCGCATATTCGTCTCGTCGTCACCGAGGGATGATGGCCCGGTGAGGTCCGGGTCCCGTCAGAGTGACGTCAGGGTGATGTTCAGGGTCATGTCCAAGGTGGTCTTCGGGGTGATGTCCGCGCCAGGTGGATGACATCCGCGCTCAGCGGATGGTCAGCGCGCCGTCACGGACCGTACTTTCTGAACAGGTCGACTTCAGAAAGGAAAACGCCCACCATGCGCAGAATCCTGATCGTCGGGGCCGGGCAGTCCGGCCTGCATCTCGCTCTCGGCCTCCTGCGGCACGGTTACGACGTCACGGTCGTCTCCAACCGGACGCCGGAGGACATCGCCGGTGGCCGGGTGATGTCCAGCCAGGCCATGTTCGGTACGGCTCTCGCCCACGAACGCGCCCTCGGCCTCGACTTATGGGGTGACGCCTGCCCCCCGATCGAGGGGATCCAGTTCACGGTCCCCGGCCCGGATGGCGGCCGGGCGATCGACTGGGCGGCGCGGCTGCGCGCCCCCGCCCGCTCGGTGGACCAGCGGCTCAAGATGCCGGCCTGGCTGGCGGAGGTCGAGCGACTGGGTGGCAAGATCATCATCCATGACGTGACGCCCGCCGACCTGGAGACCTACGCCGCGCAGTACGACCTGGTCCTCGTCGCCGCGGGCAAGGGGCCGATCGCCTCGCTGTTCGAGCGGGACCCGGCGCGCTCGCCGTACGACGCCCCGCAGCGGGCGCTCGCCCTCACCTATGTCACCGGGCTCGCGCCGCGGCCCGACTACTCCGCGGTGTGCTTCAACCTGGTGCCGGGAGTGGGCGAGTACTTCGTCTTCCCCGCGCTGACCGTCACGGGCCCGTGCCAGATCATGGTGTTCGAGGGGATTCCGGGCGGGCCGATGGACTGCTGGGCCGACGTGCGCACCCCCGCGGAGCACCTGGCCAGGAGCCGGTGGATCCTGGACACCTTCCTGCCGTGGGAGGCCGAGCGCTGCGCCGGGGTGGAGCTCACCGACGAGCTCGGCGTCCTGGCGGGGAGGTTCGCCCCGACCGTCCGCAGGCCGGTCGCCGCGCTGCCCTCGGGCGCGGCGGTGCTCGGCGTGGCCGACGTGGTCGTGCTCAACGACCCGATCACCGGGCAGGGCTCGAACAACGCCGCCAAGTGCGCCGCCTCCTATCTGGACTCGATCCTGGAGCGCGGCGAGGAGCCGTACGACGCGGCCTGGATGGAGCGGACCTTCGAGCGCTACTGGGCGGACGCCTCGCACGCCACGGCGTGGACGAACGCCCTGCTCGCGCCTCCGCCGCCGCACGTGCTCGAACTCCTGGGCGCGGCGGGCGGTCTGCCGGAGGTGGCCTCCCGCTTCGTCAACGGGTTCGACGACCCGCGGGACTTCGCCGAGTGGTTCATGGACCCCGCCGGGGCCCGTGCGTACCTGGACCGATTCGGCGGGTGAGGGGCGGTCATGAGATCCCTGCGTGACGCCCTCGGGCAGTTCGCGACCGGGGTGGCGGTGGTCACGACCGCCACCCCGTGCGGGGAGCGGGCCGGGGTCACCGTCAACTCCTTCACCTCGGTCTCGCTCGACCCGCCGCTGGTCCTGTGGTGCCTGTCGCTCCGGGCGCCGAGCGAGCCGGTGTTCCGCCGGGCGGGCCGGTTCGTGGTCAACATCCTGGCGGCGGACCAGGACGAGCTGTCCCAGCGGTTCGCGACGCCGCTGCCGGACAAGTTCGCCGGCGTGGAGACCCGCCTCACCCGCTCCGGCCTGCCGGTCCTCCCCGGGACCGTGGCGTACTTCGCGTGCCGGACGCTGACGGCCCACGACGGCGGCGACCACCGCATCTTCGTGGGCGAGGTCGAGCAGTTCGAACGGCAGGGAGGCGAGCCGCTGGTCTTCCACTCGGGGAGGTACCGTGCGCTGTCGGTGTGCGCGTGAGCGCGGCCTCACAGACCCAGCGACCGGCCGACGATCTCCTTCATGATCTCGGTGGTTCCTCCGTAGACGCGGGTGATCCGGGCGTCGGCGTAGGCCCGCGCGATCGGATACTCCTCCATGTAGCCGTAGCCGCCGTGGAGCTGCAGGCACGTGTCGACGGCCCGTCCCTGCAGCTCGGTGCACCACCACTTCGCCTTGGCGGCGTCCTCCGCGGTGAGCTCGCCCTCCCCCAGAGCGCGTACGCAGTCGTCCACGTAGTGGCAGGCGAGGTCGATCTCGGTGGCGATCTCCGCGAGCCGGAACCTGGTGTTCTGGAAGGCGCCGATCGGCCGGCCGAAGGCGTGCCGCTCCTTGACGTACGCGAGGGTCCACTCCAGCGCCGCGCGCGCGGCCGCGACGGCGGCGACCGCGATGCTGAGCCGCTCCTGGGGAAGGTTGGCCACCAGTTCGCGGAAGCCGTTCCCCTCCTCACCGAGCAGGTTGGCGGCGGGCACGCGCACGCCGTCGAAGGACATCTCGGCGGTGTCCTGGCCGTGCAGCCCGAGTTTGTCGAGGTTGCGGCCGCGCTCGAAGCCGGTCATCCCGCGTTCCAGGACGAGCAGGCTGATGCCGTCGTGCCGCCGGGCGGGATCGGTCTTGGCGGCGGTGATGACCAGGTCGGCGTTGATCCCGTTGGTGATGAACGTCTTGGCGCCGTTGACGACGTAGTCGCCGCCGTCGCGCAGCGCGGTCGTCGTCATGCCCGCCAGGTCGGAGCCGATCCCGGGCTCGGTCATCGCGATGGCGGTGATCAGCTCACCCGCCGCGACGCCGGGCAACCAGCGTGCCTTCTGCTCCTCGGTGCAGTAGGCCAGGAAGTACGGCAGGCAGATGTCGTTGTGGAGCGTGAGCCCCAGCCCGGCTGAGGCGACACCGGCCCGCTGCACCTCCTCGCCGATCACCACGTTGAAGCGGAAGTCGTCCACTCCTCCCCCGCCGTACTCCTCGGGGACGGCCATGCCGAGGAAGCCGCGCGCGCCGGCCGCGAGGAACAGCTCGCGCGGCACGATGCCCGCGCGCTCCCACTCCCGATGGTGCGGGACGACCTCCTTGCCGAGGAAGCGCCGGAAGCTCTCCCTGAACGCCTCGTGCTCGCTCTCGAACAGTCTGCGCCGCATCGGCCTCGCTCCTTCCCGTCGGCGAAGGCCGCGGGGGAGGCCTGCGCCATGGTGGACACCTTCCCGGGTTCGCGCGGGGGATTCGCGCGCGTCCTCGTGCCCGGAAACCGTTCGCCCGCCGAAGCGGCCTCTTGACCGAAGCTGCAAATCACGATTCACTGCTTGGCATGGCCTACCGGCGTACGGAGAAGACCGAGCGGCGACTCGCCGAAGTGCGCGAGCGGATCGTCTCGGCGGCCTGGGCGGTGGTCGCGAAGAGCGGCTTCGAGGCGGCCAGCGTGTCCGCCGTGGCCGAACGCGCCGGTCTGTCGGCCGGAGGGATCTACCGGCACTTCCCGTCGAGGGGTGCCCTCCTCACCGAGGTCTTCGAGCGTGCCTCCGGCCACGAGCTCGGCGTGCTGGCCTCTGTGGCGGCCCCCGTACCGGCCCCCGTGGCGGCATCGGACGGCGGGGTGCGGGAGCGCCTCGCGCGCGTCATCGCGACGTTCGCCCGCCGCGCGCTGGACGGGCGCCGCCTCGCCTACGCGCTGATCGCGGAGCCGGTGGACCCCTCCGTCGACGCGGCCAGGCTGGAGTACCGGCGGCGCTACCGGGACCTGTTCGCCGGCCTGGTCCGCGAGGGCGTGGCCGCCGGGGAGCTCCCCCCTCAGAACCCGGAGCTGACGGGCGCCGCGCTGGTGGGCGCGGTGGCCGAATGCCTCGTCGGCCCGCTGGCTCCGGAGCACGATCACGGCGACGACGAGTCGCTGATCGCGAATGTGACGAAGCTGGCGCTGAACGTGACTGGAGTGACCGCCGATGTCGGCTGAGCAGTTCGAGATCGACCCGTTCGTCCAGGCGGCGCCGCGGCTCGCCAACCGGTGGAAGGCGGACCGGGTGCTGCGCCACGCGGTACGGCGCGTCCTCCCGGCCGACGTCTTCGAGAAGGCGGCGGCGGACCTGGAGCACGCCGCCGAGCGCTGCGCGACCGAGCTGGCGCCCCTGGCGGCCAGGGCGGAGGGGAACCCGCCCAGGCACGTGCCCTACGACGCGTGGGGCAGGCGGGTCGACCGGATCGAGATCGACCCCGCCTGGACGGAGCTGGTGAAGCTCCTGCAGGGCCTCGGCGCGGTGGCGATCCCCTACGAGCAGACGTACGGACCCCACGGCCGGGTGGTGCAGGCCGCCCTCTACCAGATCGCGCAGGCCGTCACCGCGACGGCGCTGTGCCCGCTCGCCATGAGTGACGGCGCCGTGGCGTGCCTGCGCGACCATGACGCGGAGCTGGCCGCCAGATATGCCCCGCTGCTGACCAAACGGGTCGGCGGCTGGACGTCCGGCCAGTGGATGACCGAGAAGGAGGGCGGCTCGGACCTGTCGCGCTCCGCGACCGTCGCGACGCCCCTGGGCGACGGCACCTGGTCGCTGCGCGGGACCAAGTGGTTCACCTCGGCGACCACCGCGGACGTCGCCGTCGCCCTGGCGCGTCCCGTGAACGCCGAACCCGGCAGCCGCGGCCTGTCCCTGTTCGCGCTGGAGCTGCGCGGGCCAGACGGCGGCTGGAACGGCCTGCGCGTGCGCCGCCTGAAGGACAAGTACGGCACCCGCGGGCTTCCCACGGCGGAGCTCGACCTGGACGGCGCGGTGGCCGTACCCGTGGGCGGGATCGGCGGCGGCATCGCCAAGGTCGCGTCCGTGCTGCACGTCGCCCGCATGGCGTCGGCCCAGGCCGGACCGGGCGCGACCGGCCACCTGCTCCAGCTCGCCCGCGACTACGCCCGCCGGCGCGTGGTGCGCGGCGGCCTCCTGGAGGAGTCGCCCCTGCACTACGGCTGGCTCGCCGAGATCTCGGCCGAGTACGAGGCCATGGTGCAGATGGCTCTGCGCGCCGCGCAGCTGGTCGGCCGGCAGGAGGCCCGCGCCGACGACGCGCGGGACGACAGGCGGGACGACACGCGGCTGGCCCGGGTCGTCGTGCCGCTCGCCAAGATGTCGACCGCCCGCCAGGGCGTGCGGGCCTGCTCGGAGCTGCTCGAATCGTTCGGCGGCGCTGGCTACCTGGAGGACACCGGCATCCCGCAGGTCCTGCGCGACGTGCAGGTGCAGTCCATCTGGGAGGGCACGACGAACGTCCTCGCGCTCGACGTGATGCGGGCGCTGGGCGACCCCGAGGTCGCCGCCGCGTACCGGGACGACGTCGAGAAGCAGCTGACCCTCCACCCGCATCCCCGGACCGAGGCCGCCGCGCGGATCATCCGGACCGCGGCACGGGACCTCACCTCGCGCGAGCCGGACCCCGCGGCGGCCCGCGAGCTGGCGCTGGGCATGGCCCGTACGTACCAGGCGGCGCTGCTGGCCGCCCAGGCGGGCTGGGCGCTCACCGCGCTCGGCGACGAACGCACCGCCATCGCGCTGGAGATCTTCACGGCGCGTCCCCTGACATTCCCCGCGGCGCACGAAAAGGCGAGGTTACTCGGATTGGAATGACATGTCGGATCTCCCCCCGCCCCGATCGATGCCCGACACCGTCGGGCTGAACCCCTTCACCGCCAGCCCCGTACTCCCCCGGATCCTGCGCCGCCTGCTGGACGGCGACGCGGCGCGGTGGGCGGCCGAGCACTGCGCCGGCATCGGCGAGCTCGTCGCCGGTCCCCTCGACGAGCTCGCCGCCACCGCCGACCAGCACGGTCCGCGATTACGTCCCTACGACAAGCGCGGCGCGCGGATCGACGAGATCGAGTTCCATCCCGCCTGGGACGGTGTGGTCGACGTGGCCTACCGGCGGTTCGGCATCGCCGCCATGTCCCATCGCGAGGGTGTGCTCGGCTGGCCGGGCCGCGCCCCCGAGGTGGCCAAGCAGGCCCTGTTCTTCCTGCTCGCCCACGCCGACCGCAACGTCGTGACCGGCCTGACCATGACGGACGTCCTGGCCCGCGTCCTGCGGCTGTACGCGCCCGAACTGGCGGAGAGATACCTGCCCCGGCTCACGGCGACGGACGGGACCGCGTGGCAGGCGGCGATGTTCCTCACCGAGAAGGCCGGCGGGTCCGACGTGGGCGTGAACGAGGTCGAGGCGCGCCCTGACTCCGACGGCACGTGGCGGTTGCACGGCGACAAGTGGTTCTGCTCCAACTGCCAGGCGGACCTCATCCTCACCCTGGCCCGCCCGCGCGGCGCCGGCCCCGGCACCGACGGTCTCGCCCTGTTCCTGGTCCGGCGCACCCTGGACGACGGATCGCGGAACGCGTACGTGATCAACCGGCTCAAGGACAAGCTCGGCACGCGCGGCCTCGCCTCAGGAGAGGTGACGTTCACCGGAGCGGCCGCCGAGCTGGTCGGCGGTCCGGGGGTGGGCTTCCGGCAGATGACGGAGATGCTGAACCAGACCAGGGTCGCCAACGCGGTGGTCGCCGCGGCGCTCGTCCATCGCGCCTATCTGGAGGCGCGCGAGCACGCGACGGGCCGGGCGGCGTTCGGCAGGCGGCTCTCCGATCACCCGCTGATGCGCGAGGTGCTCGCCGAGCTCACGCTCGCGGCCGAGACGTCCACCCGGCTGGCCTTCTACGCGGCCGGGCTCCTGCAGCGCTCCGACGCCGGCGACCCGGTGGCCGGGGTGCTGCTCCGCACCCTCACTCCCCTGATCAAGTACCACACGGCGCGGCAGGCGCAGTGGGCCTGCCACGAGGCGATGGAGGTGCGGGGCGGCAACGGCTACATCGAGGACTGGCCCAACGCGCGGATGGTCAGGGACGCCCACCTGCTGTCCATCTGGGAGGGCAGCGGCAACATCATGCTGCTCGACTTCGCGCGGGCGCTTCGCCGTACGGGATCGGGTCCGGCGCTGGTCGAGGCGCTGACGGAGCCGTCGGCCGCGGTCTCCGGGCCGCTCGGGGCGGCCGTACGCGAGAAGGCCGAGGCATGGGCGCGGGAGCTGGCACTCTGGGAGGCGCTTCCGCCCGACGAGGCCCAGCTGGCGCTGCGCGGGCTCGCCGAGAGGTGCCTGCACGTCCTGGCGGCGGGACTGCTCGCCGTCGACGCCGACGAGGACCTGCGAGGCGGTGACGCCCGCCTCGCCGTACTCGCCCGGCGCCACGGCAGGACGTGGGCGGCGGAGCCGGAGCCGCCGGATCTGGCGCTGCTGACCGCGTTCCCCGGGTTGGTCAGCGGAGCGGCGGTCGACGCCTCCGCGCTCGAAGCGGAGGCCCTGCATGGATGAGTACGCCGTGCCGATCGACGTGCGGTTCCACGACATCGACGGGCAGGGGCACCTCAACTCGGCGGTCTACCACTCGTACGCCGAGCACGCGCGGTGGTGCCATCTGCGCTCGCTCGGCGTACTGCCCGAGGACCTGCGCGCGGGCGGGGTCGGGCCGGTCCTGCTGGAGTCGACCATCAGATACCACCGGGAGGTGCGAGCGGGCGAGACGGTCCGGACCACCGTCGCGTATGAGTGGGCGGAACCGCACCGGCGCACCTTCGTGCTGCGCCAGGCGTTCCTGTCCGAGGACGGCACGCTCGCGGCCGAGATGGAGAGCGTGTGCGGCCTGCTCGACCTGCGCTCCCGCAAGCTCATCCCCGACCCGCGCGCCTATCTCGCCGGCCTGTCGCCGGCCGCCCACGACGCGTTCGGCCCTCTCGACGCCCTCGGCGCCCTCGGCGTCGCCGCCGGAGACGGAGGTGCGGGATGACGGGCGTCCTCGACTTCGACGAGCTCTTCTACAAGCACGAGCGGGTCCGGTGGTCTCCCACCCGGGACCTTCCGCCGTTCAGCGAGATCGACCGCGGGAAGATCGACGGTGACATGGTGGACGGCCTCGTCGTGCTGGCCCGCACCGAGTTCTCCTCCATCCCCGCGATCCTCGACCTGGTCCGGATCTTCCGGCACGACGCGGATCTGACCGCCTGGTTGTCGATCTGGTTCGCCGAGGAGGTCCGCCACCATCTTCTCCTGCGGCAGTGGGCCGAGGCCGCGGGCAGGGACGCGGAGGGCATGATCCCCGAGCTGACGCGACCGGAGCTGGGAGATCCTCCGGCCATGGCGACGCTCGCGGTCAACGTGCTCGGCGAGGTCCGGACCTGCCGCCTGTACGGGGCCATGGCCGCGGCCTGTGAGGAGCCGGTGCTCGCCGCGCTGCTCAAGAAGATCGCGGGCGACGAGGGACGACACGCCCAGGGCTTCGCGCACTACGCGCGCAAGCTCGCCGCGACCGATCCCGGCACCGCGGTGCCCGTGCTCCTGCGCGTCGGGCAGTTGTGGTGCGACCCCGACGGCGGCCTCGCGGACGCGAACCCGGCCGCGGAGAACTACCAGGAGGCCGAGACCGCGGAGGCGATGGCGGAGCTGCACCGCCGCTGGGTGGACCCCGAGCGCGAGGCCCGCGCCGTCTGCTCGCTCTTCGGCGACATCGCCGGCCTTCCCATCTCCACGC
The DNA here is from genome assembly GCF_040656155.1 of Microtetraspora glauca. Classification (NCBI taxonomy): domain Bacteria; kingdom Bacillati; phylum Actinomycetota; class Actinomycetes; order Streptosporangiales; family Streptosporangiaceae; genus Microtetraspora; species Microtetraspora glauca. Next base: position 214,744 of record NZ_JBFALK010000011.1, on the reverse strand, counting down.
CCGCCGATTTCGCGATCCTGAGAAAGCAGGTCCGAGCGTGATCGACTTCGACCCCCTGGAGAAGCACCTCGCCCGGCTCCTGGAACGGCACGACCAGGCGCGCTCCCCGTGGACGTACGAGGACCTCGTCCAGCGGATGCAGGAGCGCCGGCTGGACGGGATGGCCCGCCGGCTGGGTGACGGGCCGGTGGATCTCACGTCCGTGCGCGCCGCCTGGGCCGCGGGCGCGGGACCGCTGCACCCCGACCATGCCAGGGCCCTGGAGACCGCCTACCTCGGCGAGACCAACCTGCCCTGGTACGCCGAGAACCTCCACGGCCACCTCGGACGGGGGCATCCCCTGCTGGCCGACTTCTTCCGGCGGTGGGTGGCGGAGGAGGACCAGCACGGCCGGGCCTTCGAGATCTATCTGCTGATGGACCAGGCCGTCCCGCCGGGACCGATGCTCGACGCCAAGACGACGATGCTGCGCGCCGGACGCCCCGCGCCGGCCACGGACCCGTTCGAGATCATGGTCTACACCTCCATCCAGGAGCTGTCGACGCGGGTGTTCTACGCGCGGCTCGCCCGCGTGGTCGCCGACCCGTTGCTGGCCGACCTGCTGCGCCGCGTCCAGGCCGACGAGTCGCTCCACCTGGCCTTCTACCGGGACGCGGTCAGGCTCGCGCTGCACCAGCGGCCCGAGCTGGCGAAGGTCGTGCACCGCGGGCTCATGGGATTCCGCGAGCCCGTGACCGTGCTGCCCGACTACGAGGAGCGCAAGGCGGTGATCTGGGACACCGGGATCAGCAACCTGAAGGTCTTCCGCACCGAGGTCGTCGAGCCGCTGCTCAGGTACTGGGGGCTGGACGATCGGGCCGCGCGGGACCGCTGGTCCGGCTGAGCGACGCCGTCTCCCCCTGTAACCGCTCCCGTCGAACTCCGGGCGGACCTGCCCTGCCGGGGCACTAGACCCTGACGATTCGGGGCAGGTCAGGTCTCTGAGGGCGAATGATGGGGGGTCGCGTGTTCGAGGCGCTCCTTCGCCGCGCGCGCGGCGCCGTTCGCGCGCTCAGGCGGTCAGCCGAGGGCACCCCGCCGCGGCGGGACCGCCTCATGGACCTGCTGCGCGCGGTGGCGATCTCGATGGTCGTGCTCGGCCACTGGCTGCTGGTCTCGGTGACGTACCGCGACCGGATCGGGGGCGGGAGCGCCCTGGACGTGCTGCCGTGGGCGCGCCCGCTGACCTGGCTGTTCCAGGTCATGCCGATCTTCTTCCTGGTGGGCGGGTTCTCGAACGCCGCCTCCCTGGACGCGTATCGCGGCCGGGGCGGCACCGCCGTGGGCTGGCTCCTCGGCCGGACCGGCCGGCTGGTCGCCCCCACGACGACGCTCGTCGTCGCCGTGGGCGCGGCGGCCCTCCTGGCCCGGATGCTCGGCGCCGACCCGAGGACGGTGGGGATGGCCGTGTGGCTCGCCTGCGTGCCGCTGTGGTTCCTGGTCGTGTATCTCGCCGCGGTCTTCCTCACGCCCCTGATGCTCGCGCTCGACCGCCGCGCGGGCCTCGCCGTACCCGTGGCGCTGGTGGCGCTGGTCGGTCTCGGCGACGCCGCCCGGCTGCTCGGCCGGCCCGTGCTCGGCCAGGCCAACTTCCTCCTCGCCTGGCTGGCCGTCCACCAGCTCGGCATCGCCTGGCGGGAGGGACGCCTGGCCGCCCGCCCCGCGGTGGCACTGCCGATGGCGGCAGGCGGCCTCGCGGCTCTCGTGGCGCTCACCGTCGCCGGTCCCTACCCGATCAGCATGGTCGCGATCCCGGGCGAGCGGCTGCAGAACACCTCGCCGCCGACGGTCGCGCTGCTCGCCCTGGCCGTCACGCAGACCGGGCTCGCCCTTCTCCTGCACGACCGTGGCAACCGGTGGCTCGAACGGCCGCGCCCATGGCTGGTCGTGGTGGCGGTCAATTCCGCGATCATGACGATCTTCCTCTGGCACATGGCGGCGGTCGTGATCGCGGCGCTCGCCCTCTATCCCACCGGTCTGCTGCCGCAACCGCCCACGGGCTCGGCGGGATGGATCCTGCTCCGGCTTCCCTGGCTCGCCGTCCTGGCCATGATCCTCGCCGTGCTCGTCGCCGTGTTCGGCCGGACCGAACGGCGCGCGAGACCGTCCCCCGGAACGGACTCCGCGCGAACCGGCCGAATCGGCGCCCTGCGCACGGCGACCACCGTCACCGGCGCGGCGGCCGTGATCGGCGGGCTCCTCGGCACCGCCCTGGCGGGCCAGGGCGCGCCGCCCGTACAGATGCTGCTGGTCTACCTCGCCGGGGCGGCCCTCCTCCGGTTCGCCCGTACCCGTCGCGGGTCAGGAGATCGGCGACGGCGTCAGAGCGGATAGCCGTACCGGCCGTGGAGGCGGACGAACCTGGCCAGGGTCAGGACCTGGCGGCGCTCCAGCCCGGCGGGGGTGCGCTCGAACAGCACGACCTCCTCCTCCCCGCCCGTCCCGATCGGCTGCACCAGGCGACCGCCGGCCCGGAGCTGCTCGGCGAGCGGCGCCGGAACCTCGGGGTAGGCGGCCGACACGAGGATGGCGTCGTAGGGGGCCCGGCCGGGCACGCCGCGGCTGCCGTCCCCGGTGAGCAACTCGACGTTGCCGATCCCGTGGCGGGCGAGGTTGCGCCCGGCCTGCTCGGAGAAGCCGGGCCGCATCTCGATGGACACGACGTCGGCGGCCAGGCGCGCGAGCAGCGCCGTCTGGAAGCCCAGTCCCGTACCGATCTCGAGCACGTGCTCGTCACCGGAAAGGCCGAGCCCTTCGATCATCCGCGCCGACAGCGAGGGCTGCGTGGTCACCTGGCCGTGCCCGATCGGCAGGGGGACGTCGTCGTAGGCGGCCCACACCGCGTCCGCCGGGACGAAGTCCGCCCGCGGCGTCACCCGCACGGCGTCGAGCAGGCGCGCGTCGCGGACGCCCTCCGCCCGCAGGGCCCGCGCCAGTGTTTCCGGTGAACCCGCCACGATCAGGGCTCCCGTACGGCGAGCATGCCGCCGGGCTCGCGGCGGACCCGTACCCCGTAGTCGCGGCTGACGTCGTCGAGGGTCGCGCGCAGCCATTCGGCGTCGTCGGGCGTGGCGCGGCACAGCCGCATGCGCCGGGCGCACATGGGCGAGACGCGCAACTCGACCGGCCGCGCCGAGCCCGGTTCGAGCGAGACGAAGTACAGCGGCCGCAGGTCGTCGCGGAACTCCTCGTACCCGGTGATGCCCTCGTAGTCGTCCACCAGATCGCCGCAGCCGTACAGGATGAGCCTGCCGCGGTACAGCTCGACCGGGCGCGGGTGGTGCGAGGAGTGCCCGTGCACGACGTCGACGCCGCCGTCGACGAGCGCGTGCGCGAACCGGACCTGCTTTCCGGATACCCGGTACCCCCAGTTGGAGCCCCAGTGGATGGAGGTGACCGCGATGTCCCCCGGCCGTTTCGCCCGCCGTACCCGATCGGCTATCTCGGCCGCGGCGGCCGGCGACGGCTCGGACACGAAATCGACGCCGGAGCGGTCCTCGGCCGCCGCCCAGTCCGGCCCGATGCCGCTGGACTCCATGCCGAACGAGAACACCAGCACCCGCCCGCCTCCCCGCACCGGCACGATCACCGGGCTACGTGCCTCGTCCGCGTTCCTCCCCGCCCCCGCGTACGGGAGTCCGGCGGCGGCGAGCGAATCGAGGGTCTCGGCGAGCCCGGAACGGCCGAAGTCCAGCACGTGGTTGTTCGCCAGCACGCACACGTCGGGCCGGGCGGCGACCAGGCAGGGGAGGTTGGCGGGGTTCATCCGGTAGTGGATGCCCTTCCCCCGGGCGAAATCGCCGCTCCGCGTGACGCTCGTCTCCAGGTTCACCACCCGGACGTCGGGCGCGACCTCGTCGAGGACCTCAAGGGCGTCGCCCCACGGCCAGGAGAAGGAGGCCGGGCGCGGAATCGGCCCGTTCGCCGCCTCGGCGAGCTCGACGTAGGTCCGGGCGTCGGCGACGCACGGCTCGTGCAGGACCGGGTCGCCGGGGTGCGGCAGGATCTGGTCCACACCACGGCCGAGCATGACATCCCCGCAGAGGAAGAGCGTCACCAGGCCCGCGCCCATACCTCCATGCTAGGAAGCACCCCGGGCCACCCGCCCGGCCGGTCGGCCGGAGACCGGTTGTGCGGCGGCCGGGTCTCACCAGCCTTGACGTGGAGGAGTGAGGGTCGCTAGGACATCCTCCATGGCCGCCCCGCTCCCATCGGAGATCCGCTCGACCGGACCGGTGGCGGCGTGAGGAGGAACACCGGTGGCCACCGTCCAGCAACGCTCGGTCCTCGACCGTGCCCTGCGGATCCTTGAGGCGTTCCAGCACGGTCCGGACAGGATGACCCTGTCCGAGATCAGCCGCCAGACCGACATCCCGCTCACCACGACGCACCGCATCGTCGGCGAGCTCACCGAGTGGGGCGCGCTGGAGCGCGAGTCGTCGGGGAAGTACCGGGTCGGGCTGCGGTTGTGGGAGGTCGCGGCGCACGCCCCCCGCTCGGTCGGTCTGCAGCGCATCGCCATGCCGTTCATGCAGGACCTCTACGAGAGCACCCGGCGCAGCGTCCATCTGGCCGTGCGCGAGAAGGACGAGGTGGTCTTCGTCGAGCGGCTCACCAGTCCCGACAGGAAACACGACCGGCCGCGCGTGGGCGGCAGGTACGCCATGCACGCGACGGCGGTCGGGCTCGTCCTGCTGGCCTACGCGCCGGACGACCTGCAGGAGGAGGTCATCTCCGGTCCGCTGCGCGCCTTCACGGCCCGCACCTACTCGAACGAGCGTGAGCTGCGGCAGGTCCTCGCGGACATCCGGCGGACCGGATACGCGGTGAGCGACCGCCAGATCGACCCCGAGTACATGTCCGTCGCCGCCCCCATCCACGGTGCCGACAACACCGTCATCGCCGCGCTGTCGCTGATCGTGCCGCCCACCGGCTCGCACGGCGTACGCCTGGCGCATCTGGTGCGGACGACGGCCCGGGGCATCTCCCACGCCCTCGGCGCGACGGTCGCCTCCGCCGTCGCCGCCCGGCCCCGGACACCCTGAAACCGGAAACGCAGAATCCTGAAACCCGGTGCCCTGACCGTTTCGCCCTGACCATTATCGCCCCATAAGTCTTCCGATATCCGGAAAGCTCGATTGTCGGCCCATGCACTGTGACGCGAGTCTCATGAGCGTCGCGGCCACCCCCCATCGGTCCGCGACGTGGAATAAGGAGACTCACGGTGCGTCCAATCACCCCCAGGCCGCCAGTTGCCACCCCGAGCCTCGATCGCCGTTCCTTCCTCCGGCGGTCCGCCTTCGCCCTCGCGGCGGCCGCCGCCGGCCCCACTCTGCTGTCGGCGTGCGGTACGGATTCCGCCGCCGGCTCGGGCTCGGCCTCGGGATCCCGCGGCGTCACGTTTCTGAGCTATCTCCCGCTCGAGACGCTGTCACTGGCGCCGGAGCTCCTCGCCGTGGCCGGCGGACACTTCACGAAGCACGGCCTCGACGTGAAGCTGCAGCCGGTGAAGGGTTCCCCGCAGGCGATGCAGACGCTGCTGGCAGGCGCCGGGCTGGTCACCCGCGTCGGGCAGATCGACCTCGTGACCGCCGTCGGCAAGACCAACCAGCCGATGGTCAACGTCGGCAGCCTGACGAGGGCCTCCACCGTCCGCATCCTGTACAGCAAGAAGAACCCGCTGAACCGGCCGGAGGACTTCACCGGCAAGACGATGGGCGTCCCGTCGGAGGGCGGCACGAGCGACAAGCTCGTGAGCCTGGTCATGAGCAACAGCGGACTCGACGCCGCGAGCGTCAAGCGGCAGGTCGTCGGCCTGACGCCCGGAACCTTCAACCTCGTGCAGCAGGGCCGGATCGCCGGCTACGTGGTCAGCCTGGACACCGCCAACATCGTGGTCTCGCAGAACAGCGACGCGGCGGTCTTCGATCCCGGCGAGTACGTGAACGCGGACACGCAGGTGTACGTCTCGACGAAGGAGAACGTGCGGACCCAGGCCGCCGACCTCAAGGCGTTCCTGGCCGGGATCAACGACGCCGTCGCCGCGATGGTCGCCGACGAGTCGCTCGACGAGACCCTGAAGGTGCTGCGCGGCGCGTACTCGTTCGCGACGCTCGACGACGACGAGATCGCCAAGGCCAGCCTCCGGCAGAGCCGCGACGCCTGGACGGGCGGCAAGCCCGCCGACCCGTTCCTCGTCACCGGTGAGAAGGCCTGGTCGACGGGCTACGAGGAGCTGGTCAAGGCCGGGATGGTCTCCTCCGGCCTCGATCCCCGGGTCTGGCTCGACAACAGCCTCCTGTCCGCGTAGCCGAGAGCCGTGAAAGGACCGAAGCCGTGGCGAAAGACGCGAAGACGATGACCGTGCCCGTGGCGGGCCCGCCGGCCGAGCCGCCGGCCCCCTCGGTGCCGAAGCTCCAGCTGGTGGGGATCAGCAAGGAGTTCCACACCAAGCGCGGCACCACGCTGGCGCTCTCCGACATCAACCTGACCATCCACGACAAGGAGTTCGTCTCGCTGATCGGCCGTTCCGGCTGCGGCAAGACGACGCTGCTCCGCACGCTCGCCGGGCTGGTGAACCCGACCGCCGGGGAGGTCCTCATCGAGGGCAGGTCGCTGTGGCAGGGGTCGCACGTTGACCCCGCCGTGGTCGACCAGCTCGGCGTGGTCTTCCAGGAGGCCAACCTCTTCCCCTGGTACTCGGTGGCCGACAACATCGCGCTTCCCCTGCGGCTGCGCGGTGTGAAGAAGGCGGAGCGCCTGGCCCGGGCCGGTGAGCTCGCCGAGCTGGTCGGGCTGAAGGGGTTCGAGAAGTCCTATCCCCGCGAGCTCTCGGGCGGCATGCGGCAACGGGTCGCGATCGCCAGGGCGCTGAGCATCGAACCCAAGCTGCTCCTCATGGACGAACCGTTCGGGGCGCTCGACGCCCTCACCCGGGAGCGGATGAACATCGAGCTCCAGCGGATCGCCGCCGCGACGGAGGCCACCGTCGTGTTCGTCACCCATGACATCACCGAGGCGGTCTTCCTCGGTGACCGGATCGTCCACCTGACCCCGCGCCCCGGACGCATCCGGCAGGTCAGGTCGGTGGAGTTCGCCCGCCCACGCGGGATCGACGTTCAGACGGAGCCGGAGTTCGGCGCCATCGTGCGCGACCTCAGGCACGCGCTCGACGAGGAGGAGTAGGCCATGACCCGCGGAAGATCGATGAGGCTGCTGCCCTGGATCACCACGCCTCTCCTGCTGATCGCCTTCTTCGTCGCCTGGGACGTGTTCGTCCGCGCCTTCGACGTCAACGAACTGGTCCTGCCCCGGCCCGGCGCCGTGTTCGAGAGCCTGGGCACGGTCGTCCGCGACCCGGTCACGTGGGACCACGCTCGTGTCACCGTCCTGGAGACCACGACCGGCTTCCTGGCCGCTCTCGTGTTCGGCGTCGTCGCGGGAGTCGTCCTCGGGAAGGTGCCGTGGATCGAGCGGAGCCTGCGCCCGATGATCGTGGCCTCGCAGGTGGTGCCCAAGGTCGCCCTCATCCCGCTGTTCGTCATCTGGTTCGGGTTCGGCATCACCTCGAAGGTCATCATGGCCGCGATGCTCGCCTTCTTCCCGATCATGCTGAACGTCCAGCTCGGCGTGCGGTCGGTCGAGTCCGGGCAGCGCGAGGTGATGCGCAGCCTGAACGCCGGTCGCTGGCAGACGTTCCTGCACCTCGAACTGAAGAGCACCATGCCGTACGTCCTGGCGGGCATGGAGGTGGGCATCGTCTTCGCGATCATCGGCACGATCGTCGGCGAGTACCTCGGCGGCAGCGAGGGGCTCGGCTACCTCGTGGTGGTGACGCTCAACGCGCTCGACGCGCCGCAGCTCTTCGCGGTCATCATCCTGTTGTCGGTCATCGGACTCGCCATGTACTTCGTGGTGAACACGCTCAAGCGGGTCCTCATCCCCTGGCACGAGTCCGTCTACGGCCAGAACGGGGTGTGAGCGGCCATGGAACCGCGCAGCAACCACCCCGTCGGCAGCCCGCGCTGGGCCACCACCCGCACCCAGTGGCGCGCGCTCGGCCTCGACGACGAGGACATCAGGAAGCCCAAGATCGCGATCGTGAACTCGTCGTCCGGGCTCTCCCCCTGCTTCAGCCACCTCGATCCCATCGCGGCCGAGGTGCGGCGCTCGATCAGGGACGCGGGAGGCGTGGGTTTCGAGATCAGGACGGTCGCGCCCACGGACTTCATCATGAGCGCGGGCGCCCGAGGCGGCTATGTCCTCTCCGGTCGGGACCTGATCGCCAACGACATCGAGGCGGTCGTCGAAGGCGCGCGGCTCGACGGGATGGTCTGCCTCGCGTCCTGCGACAAGACCACCCCCGGACAGCTGATGGCCGCCGCGCGGATCAACGTCCCGACGCTGATCGTCTCGTGCGGCTACCAGAGCTGCGGAACGCTGGACGACGGCGCGCGCGTCGACATCGAGGAGGTGTTCGTCAAGGCCGGTCACCTCGCGTCAGGACGGGTCTCGTTCGAGGGGCTCTGCGACATGAGCGCGCGGGCCATCACGAGCCCCGGCGTCTGCACGGGCATGGGCACGGCCAACACCATGCACGTCGTGGCCGAGGCGCTGGGCATGACGATCGCGGGCTCGACCCCGGTCCGCGCCAACGGCGACCGCATGTGGGCGACGGTGAAGGAGTCCGGGCGCGTCATCATGGAGGCCGTCGAGCACGCCCGGCTCCCCCGCGACATCATGACCGCCGAGGCGTTCGCCAACGCGGTGTCGGCGACCCTCGCGGTCAGCGGGTCCATCAACGCGGTCAAGCACCTCCAGGCGATCGCGCGCGAGGCGGGATCCGACGTCGACGTCTACCGGTTGTTCGAGCGGCGGGCGGAGTCCGTACGCCCTCTGTCGGCGGTCCGGCCCAACGGCGACGACAGCATCGAGGAGTTCGAGGACGCCGGCGGGACCCTCGCCGTCCTCGCCCAGCTCGGCGAGCAGGTGGACGGATCGGCGCGTACGGTCACCGGGGAGACCATGGCGGAGCGCACCGCCTCCGCCGTGGTGCGCGACGACCGGATCATCAGGCCCGCCGGCGACCCGCGCGGGCGGGAGGCGACGATCGTCGTGGTCCGCGGCTCGCTCGCACCCGACTCGGCGATCGTGAAGCTCTCCGTCTCCGAGCGGCGGACGAGGACGTTCCGCGGGCCGGCCCGGGTCTTCGAGGACGCCCTCTCCTGCGTCGCGGCCATCGAGCGGGGCGACGTCCGCGCGGGCGAGGTGCTCGTGCTGAGAGGGCTCGGGCCGGTCGGCACCCCCGGCATGGGCATGGCCTCCCAGCCCGTGTTCGCTCTCGACGGCGCCGGCCTGACCGAGAGCGTCGCCGTCGTCACGGACGGGCAGCTGTCCGGGCTGGTCAACAAGGGCATCGTCGTCGGCGAGGCCAGCCCCGAGGGGGCGGTCACCGGGCCGTTGAGCATCGTCGAGGACGGCGACGAGATCGCGATCGACCTGACCCGCAGGACCGTCGACCTGCTGATCGAGCCCGACGAGGCCGATCGCCGGCTGGCCGGGCGGAGCGAGCACGAGCCGCCGGCCGACGCGTCCGGATGGCTGTCGATCTACGCACGCAACGTCGAACCGCTGCACCGGGGCGCGACGCTCCGCGGCCGCGGACGTTGAACCGACACTCCTGACAGGAGAAGCATGCCTCACCCTCTGACCGAACTGAAGATCAATACGGTGACCAAGCCCTCGGGCCGGGTCGTCGAACAACTCGCCGCGGACGTCTGCGTCGTCGGCGCCGGGATCTCCGGTCTGTCCGCCGCCGTCGAGGCGCGCCGGCTCGGCCGCTCCGTCGCCCTCGTCGACGCCCTGCCCGTCCTCGGCGGGCAGTGCGTGAACTCGCTCATCGGGCTCTTCTGCGGGATCTTCGGCAACGGGCCCGAGTACCGCCAGCTCACGCACGGCGTCTTCGACGAGATGTTCGCCGACCTGGGCAAGACCGACGACATCTACTTCAACAAGTCGCACACGATCACCGTCAGCTACGACGAGGTCGTGCTCGGCCGCTGGTTCGAGAACCTGGTCCAGCGGCTCGGCATCCAGGTCGTCCTTGGGGCGTCCGTGCACGGAGTCGACGTCGCCGACGGCCACGTCCGCGCGGTGGACTTCGCCACCCGCCACGGCGACGTACGGGTGGCGGCCGGGGGGTTCGTCGACGCGACAGGGGACGCCGCCCTGACGTGGGAGGCCGGGCTGCCGTGCCGGATCCCGGAGCGTACGGTGTGGGGGTCGCAGCAGATCCGGCTGGAGAACCTGGACGAGACCCACCGGCCCGACCCCGCCGAACTCGTGGCGCGGGTGGACGAGAAGGCGGAGCAGTACGGTCTGGTGCGCCGTGACGGGCTCGCCTTCTTCTTCCCCGGCCGCAACACCGCGGTCATGAACATGACCCACGTGGAGGCGCCGCTGGAAGCCGTCCGGGCGGCGGAGGCGCAACTCGAAGGGCGCGCCCAGGCCGACCGGGTGGTCGAGTTCCTGCGCGGCGAGTTCCCCGGCGCCTTCGGCGACGCCAAGGTGCGCAGCTACGGCTTCCCGGGACGCCGCCAGACCCGGTGGATCGCGGCCGTGCACCAGCTCGGCGTCGAGGAGGTACGGCAGGGCACGTTCTTCGACGACGCCGTCGCCCGCACCGCCTGGCCGATCGAGCTGCACGACCGCGTGGAGGGCTACGTGTGGGAGACGTTCGGCCCGGACCACGTGCACTACGTGCCGCTGCGCAGCCTGGTCCCCATCGGGGCGCACAACCTCGTCGCCGCCGGCCGTTGCGTGGACGGCGACGCGGCGGCGCTGTCGAGCGTTCGCGTGATGGGCCCGTGCGCCGCCATGGGAGTCGGGGCCGCGCACGCCCTCGACCTGGCCAGGGGCGGCAGCGTCCAGGAGATCAAACCCGCCGAACTTCGCGAGCGGGTCCACGACAACGTCGAGGGATGAGGAGGCGGGCACGTCGTGAGACTGACCGACGAGGAGAAGGCGATGCTCGACGGGGCGGAGGGCCCCGCGGTCGCCGCGGCGATGGACCTGCTGGTGCGCTACGGCGACGCGCTGGGCGCGGAACGGCTCTGCGAGACCCGGAACGTCGCGGGGACGATGACGCAACCCTCGCCCGTCAAGGCGAAGCTGGTGCGCGAGGGCGGCTGGGCGAAGTCGTTCTCGGTGATCAACCTCGACTGCGACGACGACATCGAGATCCCGCCGATGCGCGTCCCCACCTGCCAGCTCCAGCACGGGTTCGGTGACGACGCGCTCGGCGTCGTCCCCTATCCCCCGCAGATGGTCGAGTTGCAGGGCGACGCGGAGTCCTTCTTCGGAGGCCGCGGGGTGAACATCCTCGCGACCTGCACGCCGTACCAGGTGGGCAACCTTCCGGTGCGTGGCGAGCACTGCGCGTGGATGGAGTCCTCGGCCGTGGTGTACTGCAACTCGGTGCTGGGCGCCCGTACGAACTGCGAGGGGACCGCCTCGACGGGGGCCGCCGCCCTGACCGGCAGGATCCCCTACTGGGGCAACCACCTGCCCGGGAACCGCCACGGCACCCATCTGATCGAGTCCAGGGTGCCCGTCGACGGCTTCCTCGACTGGGGCATGTTCGGCTACTTCGTCGGCGACCTCGTGCAGGAGGCCAGGCCCGTCGTCGTCGGCGATCTGCGCCGCCCCGACCTGGGCGACCTGAAGCACTTCGGCGCCGCCGCGGCGTCGTCGGGCGGAGTGGAGATCTATCACCTGCCCGGCACGACCCCCGAGGCCCCGACGCCGGAGGCCGCGTTCGGCGGCGGACGCGTCCCCGAACCCGTGGTGTACGGCGAGCGTGAACGCCGGCGGGTCTACGAGACGCTGAACAACCAGGGCACGAGCACCGACGTGGACTTCGTCCTCCTCGGCTGCCCCCACGCCTCCCTCGACCAGATCGCGCGGGCGGCCCGGGCGCTCGAAGGAAGGAAGCTCAACCCGGGGACGGAGCTGTGGATCATGACCCCGCGCGCGCTCCGCGGCGTGGCGGACCGCAGCGGCTACACGCGGGTGATCGAGGAGGCCGGCGGCAGGGTCCTCACCGACTCCTGCCCCGCGATGTCCAGGTCGGCTCCCGCCGGCACCCGGGTCTTCGCGACCGACTCCGCGAAGCAGGCGCACTACCTCCCGGCCATCCTCGGCATCGAGGCGTGGTTCGGCACCCTGGAGGAGTGCGTCGACGCCGCCGTCACCGGCCGGTGGCGCGGCGACCTTCGGACCGTGGAGGCCGCGCGATGACGATCCAGCTCAGGGGCAGGGGAATCGTCCCCGGATACGCCGAGGGCGAGGCCCTCGTGTCCCACGAGACGATCTCGGGCTGGGGCGGCATCGATCCGGCCACCGGGACGATCATCGAGCGCCGCCACGAGCTGTTCGGTGTCTGCTTCACCGGCAAGGTGCTCGTGTTCCCCGGCGCCAAGGGATCGTCCGGATGGTCGGGGTTCTTCCAGAGCACCCGGCTGCTCGGGACGGCACCGCTGGCGATGGTGTTCACCACCATGACGACCAAGGCCGCACTGGGCGCGGTCGTCACCCGCGTGCCGGCCATGTCCGAGTTCGACCGCGACCCGGTGGATGTGATCAGGACCGGTGACTGGGTGGTCGTCGCCGCGGATCAGGGCCTTCTCACCGTGACTCCGTCCTCCTGACTCCCATGTCCGGGAGTCGCCTCCGCCCGCCCGCGCGTGAGGCGTCCGCGGTGACCATGGTCAGACCTCCGTACCGGCTCGGGATCGCAGCGCGGGCGCGATCATCGCGATGGAGGCGAGGGTGACCAGGACCCCGAAGGCGGCCATGCCGATCGCCGGGGCGGGCACGTCGTCGGCGAAGAAGGCGGGAACGGCGGTGAGCCCCGACAGCAGCCTGCTGACGATCACGGCGACCGCGCCGACGCGGCTGCCGCGCCAGGCGAGCACCACGCCGCCCAGGGTGATCAGTCCGAGTACGGCACCCGCGACGGCTATCGCGAACGGGGGGTGCTCACCGTCGCCGAACGGCAGCGTGACCACGTCGCCGAGGCCGAGCAGCGCGGCCACGACCAATCCGGCGACGAGCGTTCTGGAGCGGTTCATGCGGGTCCTCCTGTGAGGTGGGGAAGTCGTGCTGCCCGCAGTCTCGGCCGCCCGCCCGCTCCGCGAATCGGGGCTGCCTCGGGACCGGTCTCCGTGCTGGCACGTATTCACTGCGCGCCCGCGCGGCCCTAACGTGAGGGCGTGCTGACTCCTCGCCTGTACGCGTACGCCGTAACGGGTGCGCTGTGCGTCCTCGCGGGCGCCGGAGCGGTCTTCGCCGTCCTCGCCGGCGGCGGGGGCGCCGCCCTGGTGCTCGCGGCCGGAGTGGCGATCGGGCTGCCGTCCGTGGGGCTCGGCGTGCTGGTCGCCACCCGTCGGCCGGACAGCGTGGTCGGCCTGCTGCTGGTGCTGGTCGGCGGGACGGCGGTGTGGCTCACCGTCGAGGAGCTGTACCACCAGGCGGTCGCCCGGCGGCCGGGCCTGCCGTTCACCGCGCTGTACTCGGCCCTGTCGCAGGGCGGCTGGATGTTCCTGTACGTCCCGGCGGGGCTGCTCATGCTGCTCTTCCCCGACGGGCGGCTGCCGGGACGGCGCTGGCGCCGGGCCGCCGCCGGGCTCCTGGTCGTACCGGTCCTGTTCACGCTCATCTCGGCGTTCGACCCCGGCCCGTACCCGGCGCCGTTCCAGGACACGCCCCACCTCCTGCGGCTTCCCGAGGCCTATGCGCCGGTGTTGCTCGTGGCGGGCCTCGCCCTGTTGCCGGTCTTCCTCGGGCTGCTGATCGCCTCCACGACGGCCATCGTGATCCGCTACCGGCGGGCGGCCGACGAGGTCGGGCGGGCGCAGCTGAAGTGGTTCGCGCTCGGCGCCGGCTTCCTGCCGCTGACGTTGCTGCTGTGCTGGGCCGGCTACCTGTTCTTCGGCGTGCCCGACCTGGTGATCGCCGGCCTGGCCGCGACCGCACTGGCGATCCCGGCGGCGACCGCGATCGCCGTGCTGCGGCACGACCTCTACGACATCGACCGGGCGATCAGCACCGCCGTCACCTACGGCGTGGTGACCACGATCCTGCTGGGCTTCTACACCGCCGCCTCCTTCCTCGTCGGCCTCGGCGCCGGCCGGACCTCACCGGCCGCGGCGGCCGCGGCCACCGCCGCCTGCGCCGCCGCGCTGTCCCCGCTCCGCACCCGGCTCCAGCGATGGGTCGACCGGCGGTTCTATCCCGCGCGGCAGGCGGCGCTCAGCGCCATCGAGGAACTGCGCCACCGTACGCACACCGGTCAGGCGCGGCCGGAGCAGCTGGAGGCGTCGCTGCGCACCGCGTTGCGCGACCCGATGCTCCGTGTCGGCTATCGGCTACCCGGCACGTCCGTGCTGGTCGACGCCGTGGGCGACCCGATCGACCCGGGCGCGGCGCACGTGGCCCCCGTACGCCTCGGAGGGCGCGACATCGGCGCGATCGTGCGCGGGACCACCGGCAGCAGGGAGTTGCTGCGCGAGCTGGCCTCGGTCAGCGCGTTGCTCGTCGAGGTGGTCCGGCTGCGGATCGAGGTCACCCGCGCGCTCGACGAGGCCGAGGCCAGCCGCACCCGGCTGCTGCACGCCGGATACGAGGAGCGGCGGCGGCTCGAACGCGACCTGCACGACGGAGCACAGCAGCGCCTGGTCTCCCTGGGCATGGCGATCCGGCTGGCGCAACGCCACCTCTCCGACGGCACGGTCGACGTCGACGACCTGCTGGACCGCTCCGTCGCCGAACTGGCCCTGGCCGTATCGGAGTTGCGGCAGATCGCCCACGGGCTGCGGCCGAGCAGCCTCGACGACGGGCTCGGCAACGCGCTCGCCATGCTGGCCGGCAAGGCACCGGTGCCGGTGACGCTCGACGTCTCCGCCGACGACCTGCCGGAGGACGTCGCCATGACCGCCTACTACGTGGCGAGCGAGGCGATGACCAACGCGGTCAAGCACGCCGGTCCGGTGGCGATCGGCGTCCACGTCGACCGGCGCGGAGATCGGGTCACCGTGCAGATCAGCGACGACGGCCCCGGCGGGGCCACGATACGTCCCGGCGCCGGGCTGGCCGGGCTGTCCGACCGGGTCAAGGCCGCCGGAGGCGCGCTGCGGTTGTCCAGTCCGGCGGGCGGGGGCACTCTCGTGGAGGCGGTGCTGCCGTGCGCATCGTGATCGGTGAGGACTCCGCCCTGTTCCGCGAGGGGCTGGCGCGCCTGCTCGAGGACGCGGGACACGACGTGGTGGCCAAGGCGCAGGACGCCCCCGGGCTGATCGCCGCCGTCGCGTCCGCGGACCCCGATCTGGCGATCATCGACATCCGGATGCCGCCTGATCTCACCGACGACGGCGCCCGCGCGGCCCGCAGGATCCGTGACACCCATCCACGGCTCGGGATCGTCCTGCTCTCCCAGCACGTCGAGACCCGGCACTCCGTCGACCTGGTGTCACAGGGGAGGTTCGGCTACCTGCTCAAGGACCGGGTCTTCGACGTGGACGACTTCCTCGACGCGCTGCGCCGCGTGGCGTCCGGCGGCTCGGCCCTCGATCCCGAGGTCGTCGCCCGGCTGATCGGCGGGCACCGTGCGGCCGATCCCCTCGCGGCGCTGACCGTACGCGAGCGCGAGGTGCTGGCGCTGATGGCGGAGGGCCGCACCAACGTCGGCATCGCCCGGCGGCTCTGGCTCACGGACCGTACGGTGGAGACGCACGTCAGCTCGATCCTGACCAAGCTCGGCCTGGCCAGCTCCGTTGAGGACCATCGCCGGGTGATGGCCGTTCTCCTCTACCTCAACCGGCGTTGAGTCGCACGGCGGGCGTTCCGCCTCCCGCCGCCGGGCGGCGAGGACGGAGGGCGAGCGGCATCCCGCGGATCTCACCCGCTGGAGGTAGTCCCCAGGATGGCTCTGCGGAGTGACGTCGGTTACAGGACCCCGTTCATAACGTCGGCGCCATGAAAAAGAGCGGAACACGGATCACGGTCGCGGCTCTGGCGGCAGTCACGGTCATGACGGCGGCGCCCGCCGCGACGGCGGCCGACAGCACCGGGGCCCCCACCCTGAACGGCGTATGGCAGACCGAGGGCTACGGCACGATCATCACCGTCGACGGGGACCGGCTCCGGTACTTCGACACGACAGCGATCACCTGCCTGCCCGGCGTCATCTCGGCCGGACAGCAGGGATCGCCGGGATCGTTCACCACCGACGACGGCTCCCGCCAGCTGATGATCAGGCTCCAGGGGCGGCAGCGGGCGCGGCTGCGCTACGTGGGCGCCGTCGGGGAGATCGGCCTGCGCCGGCTGCCCGCCCTTCCCGCCCGCTGCTCGGTGAAGGCCCCCGCCAAGGACCCGGTCAGGGTGTTCGACGTCTTCTGGACCACGTTCACGGAGAACTACCCGTTCTTCGCGACGAAGTCCGTCGACTGGCAGGCGGTGCGCGACCGGTACCGTCCTCGGATCGGCCCGAACACCACCGACGCCGAGCTGTTCGGCGTGCTGCGCGACATCCTGAAGGATCTCGGTGACGCCCACACCGCGCTGCGCGCCGGAAAGGACGAGTTCGCCCGGCCGCTGCGCCCCGGCACAAGGCCGCTGGACGGCCTGCCGGCCTTCATGGCCCTGAACAAGCGGGTCCTCGATCTCGTGGAGAAGCATGACGTCCAGAAGCCGCTGACGACGTGGGGCCGGGGCGTGATCGGGTACGCCGACCTGCCGGGCGGGTTCGGCTACCTGCGGCTGGCCGCGTTCGACGGGTACGCCGACGGCGGCTTCGCGGCCAACGCGGCGGAGCTTGACCGCGCGCTGGACGAGATCTTCACCCCCGCCCGGACGGCGCGCCTGAAGGGTCTCGTCCTCGACGTCCGCCTCAACTTCGGCGGGTACGACGCCCTCGGCATCCAGCTCGCCTCCCGCCTCACCGGCCGGCCCTATGTCGCCTATGCCAAGCAGGCGCGCAACGACCCCTCCGACCCCACCCGGTTCACGCGCGCGCGAGCGACCTGGGTGCGTCCGGCCGCGGGTTCTCGCCACACCGGGCCGATCGCCCTGCTGACCAGCCCGTTGACCATCAGCGCCGGGGAGACGTTCAGCCAGGCCATGACGGCCCGCACCCCCGCCCCCCGGCGGATCGGCGACGCCACCCAGGGCGCCTTCTCCGACTTCCTCTGGCGCACGCTGCCCAACGGCTGGTCCTTCGCGCTGCCCAACGAGCGCTTCCTGACCCGGAAGGGGACCACGTTCGATGTCACGGGCATCCCGCCGCAGGTCAGGATCGCCGGAACGCTCAGCGACGAGGAGCTCGCGGCCGGCCGCGACGCCGCCTTCGACCAGGCCCTGTCCTACCTGCGTGGGGTCGCAGGACGGAGCCGGTGACCCGCTCCGTACATCGGCCGGGGCGCCGGGCGTCGGCGGCGCGAGACAACCTGGCGGCGTTCGAGGCCGCGGCGGGAGAGTCCTCCTCCCAGGTGGTGAGCCGGACGCGCTACCCGTCGTCACCGGTGGATGCGGAGTTCGCCCCTGAGTACGATGCGGCCCGCCCGGCACGTCCCTAGGCTGAGAAGATGATCTACAAGGAGGTGGTCGCGAAGCTGGCGCAGCTCACGCGGGCGCTGGTGCGGGCGGTCGTGACCGGCACGGTCGACCCGCCGCCAGGGCAATGGCGCAGGCGGGTGCGGGTGCCGTGGTTCCCGGGCCCGCGGCGTCCTACTGTGGATCTTGTCCGGCTGGGCGACCGGGTGCTGGCGTTCGTGTTGTTCGCCGGCGGGGTCGCGTTCATGGAGGGCCCCGCGGCCGCCGCCCGGTGGCCGTACGACAAGAGCTACCTGGTGATCGTGTCCGCGGCCTTCTCGCTGCCGCTGGTGCTGCGCGACCGGTGGCCGCTGGCGGCCTGGCGGTGCGCGCTGCTGTCGCTTCCCGTCGGCGTGTCGGTCACCGGCGATTTCCTCAGCCCGCCGTACACGCCCGGCGCGGCGATCGCCTGCCTGCTCGTGGCCTACTCCGCCGCGGTCCGCTGCGACCGCGACATCACGGTGGGAGTGTGGCTCGTCTCGAGCGCGATGGCGGTGGTCATCGACGTCGGCACCGCCGTCCCCGCGGTGATCGGTGTGACCGTCGCCGTGCTGTTCGGCTACAACGTGCGGGCGCGGCGGCTGGCCGCGGGAAAGCTGGCCGAGCAGGAGCGGCGGGCCGAGGACGCGTTCGCCGAGCGGGCGGCGCTGGCCGAACGGGCCAGGATCGCCCGCGAACTGCACGACGTCGTCGCCCACCACATGTCGGTGATCGCCATCCAGGCCGAGGCGGTCCCGCTGCAGGCCCGGGGCGACGCGGGCCTGCTGGCGCAGGGGCTCGCCGAGATCCGCACGCTGTCGCTGAAGACGATGGCCGAGATGCGCCAGGTGCTCGGAGTGCTGCGCGACACGGAGGGAGCCCCCGCCACCTCTCCGCAGCCGGGACTCCACCTCCTCGACGACCTCGTCGCCACCGCGCGCGGCGCCGGGCTGACCGTGACGGTGTCCGTCTCCGGCGAGCTGGGCGACCTGCCGGGCACGGCGGGACTGACGGCGTACCGGATCGTGCAGGAGTCGCTGAGCAACGCGATGCGGCACGCGCCGAGATCGGACGTCACCGTGGAGCTGACCCGCGATGACGGTGGGCTGCGGATCCGGGTGGCGAGCAGCCTGCCCGGCGAGCCGGGCCCCACTCCGTACGTCGAGCGGGGCCCGGTGGGCCGCCGGCCCGGCCTCCCCGGCGGACCGTCCGGGCATGGGCCGGCCGAGCACGGGCCGGCGAGGTACGGGCCGGCCGGGCATGGGCTGGCCGGCATGCGGGAGCGGGTGGCGTTGCTCGGCGGCACCTTCCACGCGGATCGTGTCGGCGAGGAGTTCACGGTGACCGCGACCGTGCCGATCAGAACGGAGGCCGGATGACGATCAGGGTTCTCGTCGCCGACGACCAGGGCATGGTACGGACCGGGTTCACCGCGTTCCTGAGCACGCAGCCGGACATCGACGTGGTGGGCGAGGCGGCCGACGGCGAGGAGGCCGTGCGTCGCGTCGCGGAACTCCAGCCCGACGTCGTGCTCATGGACGTCAGGATGCCGGTGATGGACGGCCTGCGGGCCACCCGGCGGATCCTGTCCTCGACCGACCGCCCTCCGAGGGTGCTCATCCTGACGACGTTCGACCTCGACGACTACGTCTACGAGGCTCTCCGGGCGGGCGCCAGCGGCTTCCTGCTGAAGGACGCCTCCGCCCGGCAGCTGGCCGAGGCGGTCCGGGTGGTCGCCGCCGGCGACGCCCTGCTCGCGCCCTCCGTCACCCGGCGGCTGATCTCCGAGTTCGCCCGCCTCGGCCCGCGCCGTCCCCGCGCCACCCTGGACGGGATCACCGAACGCGAGACGGAGGTGCTCACTCTGATCGCCCACGGCCTGTCCAACCAGGAGATCGCCGAACGGCTCGTCCTGTCCGAGCAGACGGTCAAGACCCATGTGCGCCGGATCCTGACGAAGCTCAGCCTCCGCGACCGCGCCCAGGCGGTCGTCCACGCGTACGAGACGGGCCTGGTCCGCCCCGGTGAGTGATCGTGGCTCCCTCGTGGCGAGAAGGACATGCCAGGCACTCGCGGCCGGTGGAACCACGCCCCACCCTTGATCGTTCAGGCAGGCGCGGACAACAACCAACCTCGACAGGAGAAGCCGTGGTCTTCAAACGGATGCTGGGTGCCTTCGGCGTCGGCGCGCCCTCGGTGGACACCGTTCTTTCCACCCCGCGGATCCAGCCCGGCGGGCTGCTGACCGGTGAGGTACGGCTCAAGGGTGGCGACTTCGACGCCGACATCGAGCACATCGCCCTGGGCCTGGTGGCGCGGATCGAGATCGAACACGGCGAAGGTGAGCAGAGCGGCCTCGGGGAGTTCTTCCGCGTCCAGGCGTCGGGACCCTTCACACTCCGCGCCGGTGAGGAGCGCGTCGTCGACTTCCGCATCCCGATGCCGTGGGAGACCCCGATCAGCGAGATCGCCGGTCGGCACCTCGCCGGCATGGTGCTGGGTGTGCGCACCGAGCTGGCCATCGCCAAGTCCGTCGACAAGGGCGACCTGGACCCGGTCGCGGTGGAGCCGCTCCCCTCCCAACTGCGCGTTCTGCAGGCGTTCCAGCAGCTGGGCTTCCACTTCAAGTCCGCCGACCTGGAGGCCGGGCGCATCTACGGCGTGCACCAGGAGCTGCCCTTCTACCAGGAGATCGAGTTCTACCCGCCCGCCCACCACGCCGGGGTCGTCGGCGAGGTCGAGGTCACCTTCGTCGCCGACCCGGCGGGGCTGGAGATCGTCCTGGAGGCCGACAAGCGCGCCGGCCGCTATGGCTCCGGGGACGTTATCGGCCGCTTCCAGGTCAGCCACGACCAAGCGCTGCGCACCGACTGGGCCGGCGAGATCGACCGCTGGCTGACCGGCCTGGCCCACTATGGCGGCGGCCACGGCCACCACGGATACGCCGAGACCGAACATCAGGGCCCTTACGGCCACAGTCCCTACCACGGTCACCACGAGTACCACGAGTACCAGGAGCACCGAAGCGGGCCCGGTTGGGGCGCCGTCGCCGCGGCCGGAGTCGCCGGCGTCGTCGGCGGCCTCGTCGTCGGCGAGGTCATCGAGGAGATCTTCGAGGACGACGAGGAAGAGGACGGCGGCGGCGACTGGTAGCCGCCGCCGGCCGGCCCGCGGAGATCAGCCGGATCAGGGAACGATGTTGTCCACGTAGCCGCCGTCGACGCGCAGCGCCCCGCCCGTGGTCGCCGAGGCGTGGTCCGAGCTGAGGTAGACCACCATGGCGGCGATCTCGTCCGGCTCGATCAGGCGCTGGATCAGCGACGCCGGCCGGTACCGCTTCATGAACTCGGCCTGGGCCCGGTCCCAGGGCAGCTCGTCACCGACGAGGGCGTGGACGAAGTCCTCCACGCCCTCGGTGTGCGTCGGCCCGGCGATCACCGCGTTGACCGTCACGCCCGTACCGGCCATCGCCTTGGCGAAGCCCCGGGAAACGCCGAGCAGCGCCGTCTTCGTCACGCCGTAGTGGACCATCTCCTCGGGGATCACCAGGGCGGAGTCGCTGGCCATGAACAGCGCCCGGCCCCAGCCCCGGTCGCGCATTCCGGGACGCTTCGTGGGCCCCCGCCCGGCGGGCCGGCTACGCCTGCTGGACGTGTAGGGCCTCTGACGGCGTCTCGATCATCGTCGCCGTTGGATCGTCGAGGTCGCGGCAGCGAAAATAGAACACGTTCTTGCCAATCGGATGTCGGTCGAGCATGCTGTGACGCATGGATCTGACCACGCTCGAAGAGATCCGCCAGGCCAAGTACCGCTACCTGCGCTGCCTGGACCTCAAGCTCTGGGACGACTTCACCGACGCCTTCACCGATGACGCCGTGGCGGAGTACGACGCCCCCGTGCTCCGCGACACCCTGCGCCTGGTCGGGCGGGACGCCATCGTCGGCTACATGCGCGCCAACCTCGGGCCGGGGATGATCACGTCACACCTCGTCAGCCACCCCGAGATCGAGGTGGACGGCGACCACGCCACGGGCACCTGGTGCCTCGACGACACCGTCATCGTCACGGCGCACCGCCTGCTGATCCGTGGGTCCGCCTACTACTCGGACACCTACCGGCGCTGCCCCGACGGCCGGTGGCGGATCAGCGGCACCGGCCACCGGCGGACGTACGAACTCACCGTGTCCTTCGACGACCTGCCCAGTCTCAGGCTGACGGGGAACCGCTGGGCGACGCCCACCGCGACCTGACCGGCGCCGCGCCGCCGAGCTCGGCGGTGACGGCGTCGGCGGCCGCGACGAGCTCGGCACCGCGCCGGGCGATCGCGGCCCCGGTGACAGAGGCGCCGACATGCAGGGTCAGCACCAACTCCTGCCCGCCGTCGGCGTCGTACGTGGGTGCCGCGATCAGGTTGACCGGGTGCCTCCTCCTCGGATTGAGGTCGGCGCCGAGGTAGACGCGCTCTCCCAGGCTCGACACCATCTCGCCCACCAGGGCGCGCACCTCCCGCGGCAGCTCGTACGCGGCGACGCCGGCCATCAGCGAGTGCAGCCGCATGCCGGCCGGCGTGAGGCTCTCCACGAGGTACCCCGACGTACGGCACCGCTCGACGACCGCGCGCAGGTGTTCGCGATCCATCCGCACCGGCAGCGTCGGCTCCTTGGCCAGCCAGCGGTCGAGCTCGGCGTCGGGACCCCACAGCACGTACATCAGGCCGACCGGCGGGGCGAACGGGTAGCGCTCGCCCACCTTGACGGGCGCGGCATCCGGCGGGGCGACCGCCTCCAGGACCATGATCTCGTCGCCGACGACGGCCGACGCGGTGCATGTGGCGTGATACCGCTCGGCCAGCGGCGCCAGGTGCCGCCGCGCGACGTCACCGGCGACGAAGCTCCGCTGGGCGGCCCGGCCCGCCGCGACGAGAGCGGGGCCGAGGCCGTACGTCAGCGTCCTCGGGTCGCGCACCAGATAGCCGGCCGCGACCAGTTCGGTGACGATGCCGAGACACGTCGGCTTGCTGATGCCGAGCTCGCGGGCGAGCGCGGACAGGCCGAGGCGGCGGCCGCGGGCCGCGACGAGGTGGTCGAGGACGGCGACCACGCGGTTGGTCGGCGGCGAGCGCCGGGCCATCGCCATTGACCACTCCTTAGAACGAGTTCTACTCTCACCTGGAAGAGAACCTACCGCATCGGTACAAATTTGTACCGCGATCCGAGGGGGTCCGGTGGCCACCCAGTCATTCGCCCAGGCGATCGCCGAAGCCGAGCAGATCATCCGCTCGGCGCCACACGTGCGGACCGAGCAGGACCTGGCCGAGGGCCTGGACTACCTCGCCGGCAGCATCAAGGCATCGCTGCACATGGTCTGGGCCTACGAGCGCGACTTCCCGTTCTTCGCCGCCTCCACCGGGCCGTACACCAAGCTCGGTCTGGACAATCCCGACACCCTCTACTTCCACGCCTACATCCGGGACGACGCCGAGTACGTCGTCACGGGCCGTCGCGGCACCACCGCCGACCTGAGCTTCCAGGTACTCAACGGGGACTACTCACCGTCGCGGTCGCCCGACAGCCTCACGGCGTTCGACGACCGGGACATCGAGATCGCCGCGGACGGCTCCTACGAGCTGCGCTTCGGACCCGCGCGACCGGACGCGGGCCCGAACCATTTCACGCTCGGACCGGGCTCGGCGATGCTGGTGGTACGCGAGGTCTTCAGCGACTGGGGGACAGAACGGCCCGGCGAGATCCGCATCCACCGCGCCGGCACGCTCGGATCCGCTCCCCCGCCGATGCCGGCGGAGAAGATGGCCAGGCGGTACGACGTGGCCGGCAAGATGCTGGTCTCGCGGCTGCGCACCTTCCTCGCCTTCCCGGAGTGGCACTACCTCACACTGCCGGTCAACACGATGACGGAGCCGCGGCTCACCCCGGGCGGCCTCGCGACGCAGTACTCATCGGTCGGCCACTACGACCTCGACGACGACCAGGTCATGGTGATCACGGTGCCGGCCGCCGTTCGCGCGCAGGCGCCGTACCAGGGCTTCCAGCTCGGCAGCATGTGGTACATCTCCCTGGACTACATCAACCACCAGACCAGCCTCACCGCCGATCAGGCGCGCGTCGACCCGGACGGCAGGATCCGCTACGTCGTGAGCGAGCGCGATCCCGGCCTGGCCAACTGGATCGAGCGCACCGGGCACCGCCGCGGATATCTGCAGATCCGCTGGCAGCGGCTCGCGCGCGAACTCAAGCCGGACGACGGCCCCGAGGTGGAGGTCGTCCCGTTCGACGAGTTGCCGGAGCGGTTGCCCCACTACGAGCGGCAACGGGTGAACCCGCGGGAGTGGGCGGACCGGATCGCCGCACGCCAGGTCGCCGTCGCCAGAAGGATGCTGGGCTGATGTTGCTGGAGAACAAGGTCATCGTCATCTCGGGCGTAGGGCCGGGCCTCGGCCGCGGCCTGGCGCTCCGGTGCGCCGGGGCCGGCGCCGACGTGGTGCTGGCGTCGCGGACCGAGTCGCGGCTGGCCGAGGTGGCCGCGGAGGTCGCGGAGCTCGGCCGCCGCGCGCTGCGGGTACCGACCGACGTCAACGACGAGGCGTCCTGCCTGCGGCTGGTCGAGGCGGCGCTGGAGTCGTACGGCCGGGTCGACGGCCTCGTCAACAACGCCTTCGCGATCCCGCCGCTGACCGATCTGAGCACCGTCGACCTCGACGCGGTACGCGCCGGTTTCGAGACCAACGTGCTCGCCGCGCTGCGGCTGACCCGGCTCCTCACGCCCGCGCTCGCCGAGCGGGGCGGCTCCGTCGTAATGATCAACTCGGCGGTGCTGCGACACTCGCGGCGCACCTTCGGCGCGTACAAGATGGCCAAGGCCAGCCTGCTCGCGCTCGCGCAGAGTCTGGCCACCGAGCTCGGGCCGCGGGGCGTCCGGGTCAACTCCGTCGCGCCCGGCTACATCTGGGCGGACAACCTGAAGTGGTACTTCGACTTCCTCGCCAAGGAACGCGGCGTCACGGCGCAGCAGGTGTACGACGAGACCGCCGCCACGACGGATCTGCGCAAGCTGCCAGAACCCGACGAGATCGCCGACGCCGCGGTGTTCCTGCTGTCCCCGCTCGCCCGGGCGGTCACCGGGCAGTGCCTCGACGTCAACTGCGGCGAGTGGCACCACTGACCCCGGGAGGATCCGCGGCGATGACCACAGGACGCGACGGTGTCGGCACGATCGAGGACCTGCACGCCTCGGCCGCGAAGATCACCGGACTGACCGACTTCGGCGAGGACGCCTACCTCGACGGCCTCGAGGTGCTGCTGCGCTCCTACGCCGAGGAGGCGGCGCTCACACCGCGGGGCGCCAAGGCGCAGCGCGCGATCCTGCGCGGCGCGCTGGCCGCCCGGCTGCTGTCGGAGGCGGCGTGGAAGCGGTACCCGCAGCACGCGGACGTGCGCGTCGAGCGGCCCATCTTCGTCACCGGCCTGCCCAGGACCGGCACCACCGCGCTGCACCGGCTCCTCACGGCCGACCCGGCGCATCAGGGGCTGGAGGTGTGGCTGACCGAGATGCCGCAGCCGCGCCCGCCACGCGAGACGTGGGCGGACAACCCGCTGTTCCAGGCCGTCCAGTCCGGCTACGAGCGGCACCACGTGAAGAACCCCGAGTTCATGGGCGTGCACTACATGTCGGCCGACATGGTCGAGGAGTGCTGGCAACTGCTGCGCCAGTCGATGCGGTCGATCTCCTTCGAATGCCTCGCCCACCTGCCGACGTACTCCGCCTGGCTGGAGACGCGGGACTGGACGCCGGCCTACCGGCGGCACCGGCGGAACCTGCGGCTGATCGGGCTCCACGACGCCGGGCGGCGCTGGGTGCTGAAGAACCCCAGCCACCTCTTCGCGCTCGACGCGCTGATGGCGGTCTATCCCGACGCGCTGGTCATCCAGACCCACCGTTCCCCGCGTACGGCGATGGCCTCGATGTGCAGCCTCGCCGCCCACGCGACCGAGGGCTGGTCGGAGGTGTTCACCGGAGCGGTGATCGGGCGCGACCAACTGGATCTGTGGAGCCGCGGACTCGAACGGTTCCGCGCCGAGCGGGCGAAGCACGACCCCGCGCGGTTCTTCGACGTCGACTACGACGACTTCGTCCGCGACCCGTTCGGCACTATCGACGCCGTCTACGCCCATTTCGGGCTGCCCCTCGACGCGGCCGCGCGTACGGCCATGGCACGGCTGCACGACGAGAGCCGCTCGGGCGCGGGCCGGCCGGCGCATCGGTACGAGCTGTCGGACTTCGGCCTGACCGGCGAGGAGATCGACGAGCGGTTCGCCGACTATCTGACGAGCATCGCGCGCTGATCGGGGGACACACCGGCCGTTCCCCTCGCCGGGGCCCTCCCGGACAGCCCGGAGGGCCCCGGCGGCTCGCGCCGCCGGGGCCCGGTGGGACATCATCCTCTCGTGTTACGGGGCGTCGTACCCCAGGGTGTAGGCGCCGCTGCCGCTGTACGCGTAGACGCGGTAGCGGTAGTAGCCGGCGGTGCCGCTGTAGGTGAAGGACTCATCCGGTCCCGACGTGGTGCCGCTGGCCACGTTCGTCCAGAGGCCCAGGCTGTTCCGCTTCTGCAGGTACAGGTCGAAGTCGGCGCCGGTCGGCCCGTCCAGGCAGGCCGTGTGCGTCCCCGAGGTGGTGACCTGGAAACCGGAGCTGCTCGGCTGGTAGACGCTGGACCCCGAGCTCAGGGTGCCGGTGGCGGTGTGCTGCTTCCCGCCACACGCGCTGGTGCCGCCGGTGACGGTCAGGGTGAAGGTCGCGGTGTGGGTGGCCGATCCGCCGGTGCCGGTCACCGTGACCGGGTAGGCGCCCGTCGCGGTGGACGCCGTCGTCGCGATGGTCATCGTCGACGAGCTGCCCGAGGTCACCGACGACGGAGAGAAGGAGGCCGTCGCGCCGGTCGGCAGGCCACTCGCCGTGAAGGTGATGCCCTGCGCGGTGCCGGATGTGGTCTGCGTGCCGACCGTCGCGGTCGTCTGCTGTCCGGCCTGGACGGTGGCTGAGGCCGGGGTGAGCGTCATGGAGAAGTCGTTGCCCCCGACGCTGCAGCTCGCGGGCTCGTTCGCGTGCGCCGGCACGCTAACCGCGTTCCACGCCGCCTTGGTCGTGTTGAACTCGGTGCAGGATCCGGGGAACAGCTGGAGCGCGGCCTCCAGGGACGCCTTGCGCGCCAGCGTGTGGGTCCAGGTGGAGGTCTTGCGGTTCAGCACGCCCATGAAGATCTGGCCGGCCTTCTGGATGCCGAGCCCGGTGACCGTGGAGCTGTTGCAGGTCGGGCTGACCGGGTTTCCGTTGGTCGGGTTCGATCCCTCGGCCAGCAGGTAGAACCAGTGGTTCTGGATGGCCGCTCCGGCGTGGACCTCCATCGGGGGGACCGAGGCGGAGTAGCAGTCGGGGTTGCCGGAGATCAGGGACGGCTTGTGCATGTACCTGATCGGCCCGGAGCCGACGAGGTTGACTCCCTCGCCCACGCTGTAGTCCGGGGTGTCGAGGCCCGCGGGCTCGTTGGCGTAGTGCTCGGTCAGGGCGCCGAAGATGTCGCCGGTGGACTCGTTGAGGATGCCCTTCTCGTTGCTGCCGGTCGAACCGCCGGGGGTGTACTGGAAGATGGCGTGGCCGTACTCGTGGGCCACCACGTCGATCGGCGTGGCCTGACGCTGGTTGTCCTGGGAGTGGCCGAAGTTGGTGTAGCTGCCGTTCCAGTACGCGTTGACGTCGGCGAGGCCGACCCTGGCGGGGAAGCCGCCGCCGGTGCCGTCGATACCGTCGCGCGAGAGCCAGTCGCGCAGCATGTCCCATTCCTTGCCGACCGCGAAGAGCGCGTCGACGCAGCCGGTCTCCAGGTCGGTGCCGGAGCCGTTGCCCCAGGCGTCGTCGCTGCCGGTGTAGGTGGAGCCGTTCTGTCCGCCGCAGCGGACGCCGGAGCGGCCGGGGTCGGCCATCGAGAACGTGGTGCCTGACGTGGTGCCGATCGTGACCGGGTTGCCGTTGTAGTAGCTGTTGCCCTGGCCGGCCATGACCTCGTCCGACTTCTCCACGACCTCGCCGGTCAGCGCGTCGACGAAGACGTGCAGCTTGCTCTCGCGGCCGTCGCGCGTGCCCTCGGCGACGACCTCGTAGGCCAGCCGTCCGGCGCCCTGCGCCATCACGGTCAGCTGCGGCGCCGAGGTCGTGGTGACCTCGGACAGCTGGGCGCGGGCCACCTCCGTCGCCTGGTCGGCGGTGAGCTTGGGAGTGGTGCCGACGCTGAGCGCCTTCTCCTGGGCGACCGACGTGCTCAGCACGCCGCCCTTGGCGTCGGTGACCACGACGAAGTCTCCGCCGTACACCGGCAGTCCGCTGTAGGTGCGTGAGTAGGAGACGTAGTTGAGGCCGCCCTGACCCGCGAGGACCTTGTCGCGGTGGAACCCGTCCTTGGCCGAGGGGCGGAGGGCGGGCGGCTTGGCGTCGACCAGTCGGTCGGCGCCGCGTGCGGCCTGGGCGGGGTCGGCGGCCGGAGCCGCGCCCGCCGGGGCGGTGGGGGACAGGGCCACGAGCAGACCCGCGGCAGTGGTGACGAGCGCGAACGCGGCAGTGCGTTTCACACGACGCTCCTTCGCTGTGCGACACATGGGGGGTGCATCACCTGTGAGGTGACTGGGACGAGCGAAGTTTGACCCGGCCTTGACAAAGCTGTCAATAAGCTGGCAAATAATAGTGGAATTTGCGGAAGGAGGCCGTTGGCGCCGAAGTGTTTACGGGTGATTACGGCCATCCGACGGCCGGTATGAATCTCTGCCCACGGGCGCCCCGACCTGCGGACACGCCCGCCCCACCCGCCGACGCGTACGGAAACGCGCAGGTCGGCGGCGGATTCGACGGCGTGGTCAGGTCACCTCGCGGGGACGGCGCGTACGCCGCCGCCCGCGGAGCAGCCGTCCCGCCGGGTGCCTTTACGATGTAGATCAAGCGCCCCGGCGCTGCGGAAAGGGAAGCGGCAAAGCGACCTCGGCGCCGGTCGACGACATTTCACCGCGCCGGAAATCGACACGATGAAAATGTACGTGTTAAAACCCCGGTCAATGCGTTCCGTAACAGAAGGCCGCATTTATGGCCGGAGGGGTCACGCGGATTACGGTCGCGCGGCGCGGGTCACTTCCTCGTCACGAGGATCCCGTCGTCGTCGCTGAACAACTCGGCCCCCGGGACGAAGACGACCCCGCCGAACGTCACCGGGACGTCGCGCTCGCCGGTCCCCTCCTTGGCGCTCTTACGGGGATTGGAACCGAGGGCCTTGATCCCGACGTCGAGCAGGCTCAGGGCGGCGACGTCCCGGACGGCGCCGTTGATCACGACCCCGGACCAGCCGTTGGCGACGGCGAGGCCCGCGATGACGTCGCCCATCAGAGCGGTGTGCAGCGAACCGCCGCCGTCCACCACCAGGACCCGTCCGTCGCCGGGCTCCGACAAGGTGGCCTTGACCAGGAAATTGTCCTGGTGGCAGCGGACGGTGGCGATGACGCCGTGGAAGGCCCGGCGCTTCCCGTACTGCCGGAACTGGAGGTCGCAGGAGTCGAGGTCCGCGCCGCGCTCGTCGTAGAGGTCCGCGGTGGCGATGGTCATCATGGAGCCTTTCGGGGAAGGTCGGGCACTCGTCTGCGGGCGGGCGCCGGCGCCGCCATGGGTGGGCCATGGCCCCGCGTGGCGCCGCCCGGTAGAGGGCATCATGCACCAGACCGACCCCCGCCTTCCCTCCCCCGGTCAGCCGGCCGGCCCGGGGAAATCGGCACCGTGGCCACCAACGAGGTGCCGGCATCGGCCGGGCTCGTGACCTCGATCGTGCCGCCGAGCGCATGGACACGGTCGCTGAGTCCGACAAGCCCCGAACCTTTGCCGGGATCGGCTCCTCCGACGCCGTCGTCGCGGACGGAGATCCGGACACTGGAGTCGCTCACGCTGAGGTCCACGTACACGACGGAGGCGCGGGCGTGTTTGGCCACATTGGTCAACGCCTCGGCCACCACGTAGTAGACGGCCACCTCGACGCGCTCCGGCAGTCGCCGGTCGCTCTGAAGGCTGAGCTCCACCGGTACGGCGGCGCGGCGCGAGAGCATCTTCAGCGCCGACCCGAGGCCGCCCTTGGAAAGGATCGCCGGGTGGATACCGCGGGAGAGCTCCTGCAGGTCTTCGAGCACGCCGGTCATGCCGTGAAGCGCATGGGTCAACTGCTCCCTGAGGCCCGTCAGTTCGGGCGGCACGCCGGCCTCGGCGGCCCGCAGTTCGAGCCCGACCGACACGAGGCGCTGCTGGGCTCCGTCATGGAGATCCCGCTCGATCCGGCGCCGGGTGTCGTCGGCGGCGGCGATGACGCGGGCGCGGGAGGCGGCCAGCTCGTCCCGGGCCTCCGCGTTGGAGACAGCGGTCGCGACGAGTTCGGTGAAGTCGAGCATGCGGCCGCAGGTGTCGTCGGGCGTCGGCTCCGGGCACAGGAAGAAGGCCACGATGAAGCCCCAGAGAGACGCCTCGACGACGATGGGGGTGCCTACGGACGACGTGATCCCCTGCCTCATGATCCACTCGGACATCTCTCCGCGAGCACTGTCGTGGTCCATCACGCGCGCCGTCCGCCTGGTCCGCTGCACCAGATCCGCGACGCTCCCCTCCTCGATCGGCCAGCGCGAGCCGACGGACGGCATGAACTCGGGTCCGCGATCACTCCACGAGCCCACCACGACCACCGTCCGGTCAGGCTCGTAGCGGGCGATCGCCGTACAGTCGGCCTTGAGGATGAGGCCGATCTCGGTGGCGACCGAGCCGAACAGCTCCGGCGCGGAGACACCGCGCGCGACCAGCGTCGCGACCCGGCGGAGCGCGGCCTGCTCCGTCGCGACGCGGGCCAGTTCGTCGCGGCTCGCCTCACGATCGAGCGCCGCGCGTAGCAGCGCCTCCAACGCGGGGGCCACCCGGTCACTCAGCCGCTTCACCGTCTCCTCCGGGACTCCCTCTGGGACGAGGAGGCCGCCCAGCGGCGTGGCGCCATCCCGTAGGGGCAGCACCTTGTGGCCCTCGCCGGGGACCGCTCCCTGCTTGATCGAAAGGCCGGGCACGCCCAATGCCTCCGCGAGGCGCTGTGAGGCCGTCGGCAGCGCCGAGCGCAAGTGGTCGGCGCTGAGCAGGAGCCGCGCCAGTTCGGCGGCGAGATCGGCCTCACCGCGTCGTTCCTCGGCCTGGACGGCGAGTGACCGCAGCGTGAGGGTGAGCCAGCTGGTCAGCAGTGAGACGAGGACGAACAGCGGGAGCGGCGTGTCCTCCCAAGTGAAGGTCCCGAGCGGCGGCGTGTGGAAGTAGTCGAAGGCGAGGCCGCTGGCGATCGCGGTCACCGTGCCCAGCCACAGGCCCCAGAGAGTCGAGACCACAAGGACACCGACCAGGCTCGCCGCGACCTCGCACTGACCGGTAGGCCCGGCGAGGCACTCGCCCGGATCATCCACACGGAGGGAACATCCCTTTTCGGTCACATCATAATGCGATTTCCGGAACATCGACGAGGCCATCCCACTGACCGCACCCTCCCTCCGGCACCGCGGCCGGTGGAATGTCAGAGGCTCGTCGGCATGGACGTGAAACGGAGGCGCGAGGCACGCCGCGGGTCGGCCGGGATCACCCCGCGTCCATCGTCAGAACGTGAAAGCCGGTCGGATGACCCCGGCGAGCGGGATTCTCCCGGGCGGGAACGGACCGGCCCCGGAATGTCGGTGCCGCCTGGCAGAGTTCCGCCCGTGGCCCAACCATTGAAAGCGATGATCAATGACGAGTCCGTGGCGCTGCTCGCCGACGGCGTGGCGGCGTCCTGGGCGTCCTTCCCGCACGATCGTTTCGTGTCGGCGGCGACCGCGGGGCTCGACGAGCTGGAGCTCAAGGACCGTGTCCGCCATGTCTCATCGGCGCTGCACGAGGCGCTGGCGCTGCCGTTCCCCCAGGCGGCCGAGGTTCTGCGGGAGACGGTGAACCGGGTCCGGCTCGACATGTGGAGCGGCTGGCCGGCCACCGACTACGTGGGAAGGCACGGGCTCGACCATCTCGACGAGGCGATGGCCACGATCGCCGTGCTGACGCCCTATTCGACCGGCGAGTTCGCGGTACGGCCCTACCTGGACCGATACCGGGACGACGCCTTGAAGATCATGCACGGCTGGGCCGAGTCCGCCGACGAGCACCTGCGGCGGCTCGCCTCCGAGGGGTCGCGTCCCCGGCTCCCCTGGGGCTCACGCGTGCGGTGGCTGATGGAGCCGGGGCCGACCCTGCCGATCCTCGACCTGCTGCGCGAGGATCCCAGCGAGTACGTGCGCCGCTCGGTGGCCAACCACGTCAACGATCTCTCCAAGGACCATCCCGAAACCGCGGTCCGGCTGCTCGACCGCTGGCGTGCCGAAGGCGGCTCACACGTCGAGAGGGTGCTGCGCCACGCGGTACGCGGACTGCTGCGCGCCGGACATCCGGGCGCGCTGCACCTGGTGGGAGCCACTCCCGGCAGCGGATCCGTCGACGCGCTCGTCCTGGAGACGGAGCAGGTGGCCGTGGGCGGGCTGCTGCGGTTCACCGCCACCCTCGTCGCCGAGTCCTCCGGCCCGCTCGTCCTCAGATACGCGTTGCGTCGCGACGGCTCCCGGCGGGTCTTTCACCTCGGCGAGCGTACGGCCACCGGCTCCGGACAGACGTTCACGGTGACGAAATCCCACTCGTTCCGGCCCGTCACGACCAGGAGCGAGCCTCCCGGACCCCGCCTCCTGGAGATCGTCATCAACGGCGCCGTCCGGGCGAGCATCCCCTTCACCCTGATCGGAGGCTGACTCCCCCGCCATCGGGCCACACGCGCGGCCGGGCGGACCCGCAACGGCTGGTCCACCGAGAACTACACCGCCGGCTTGTCCGGGCGGCCGTCGAGCGCGGCGCGATCGTCGGCGGCGCGGGCGAGGGGCGGATCGCCTCGGCCATCCGGGCCGACAACGCTCCCGCCGCGCCGCCGTCGGCTACGCGTTCACGGGTTCGGGGTGGGTGTAGCGGTCCCGCCCCGCCCAGAGCGCGACGCACGCCTGCGCGAGCGCGAGCACGGCGATGAGGACGAGCACGGGGGTCCAGGAGCCGCTGCTGTCGGCGAGCCATCCGGCGGCGATCGGGCCGGTGGCGGCGAGCAGGTACCCCACCGACTGGGCCATGCCCGACAGCTTCGCGGTGTGCAGGAAGGTCCGGGTGCGCAGGCCGATGAGGGCGAGGGCGACGACGATGGAGCCGCCAGAGCTGATCCCCGCGATGACGGCCCACACCGGGCTCCAGCCGGGGGCCCACAGCATGCCGGCCATCGCGGCCGCCATCGGGACGCTGACCAGCGCACCGACCGCGCGCTGGTCCGCCCTGCGGCCCATGACGGCGGTCACCGCCAGCCCCGAGACGATGCCGACGGCCTGGAAGAGGAAGAGGTACCAACCGGCCGCGCCCGCGTTCACGCCTCGCGCCGTCTCGATCGTGGGCAGCCAGGTGACCAGGAGGTAGAAGGCCGTGGACTGCAGGCCCATGAACAACGTCACCTGCCACGCGATCGCCGACCTCCAGACCGGCCTTTCCCGTGCGGCCGGAGCGTCCGGAGCTGCCGCCGCGGCCGTGGCGGCGGCCGCTCGGGCGCGCGTACCGCGCATGCGCAGCGCCCAGACTGCCGCGGCCACGACCGCGGGGCCGGCCCAGACGGCCAGTGACCACCGCCAGCCGTCCCCGGTCGCCACGGCGATCGGGACGGCGACGCCTGACGCGAGGGCCGCGAAGCCGGTCATGACGGACGTGTAGCCGCCGGTGACCCGCGAGACGGCGCCGGGATGGTCGCGTTTGA
Organism: Microtetraspora glauca; assembly: GCF_040656155.1. Classification (NCBI taxonomy): domain Bacteria; kingdom Bacillati; phylum Actinomycetota; class Actinomycetes; order Streptosporangiales; family Streptosporangiaceae; genus Microtetraspora; species Microtetraspora glauca. The sequence goes on along the minus strand of NZ_JBFALK010000011.1, from coordinate 181,164 downwards.
CGATCGAGGGGACGAGCACGTTGCCGACGGCGATCGCCGCGCCGACCAGGGCGGTTCCGGCCCACAGCCAGGCGGCGCCGGGGAGCGAGCGGACGACGATGCCGGCCGCCAGCGCGGCCAGCGCCCACAGGACCACGCGTTCCGCGCCGAAGCGCTGGCCGGGTACGTGGACGAGGGGGGACAGGACGGCGAAGGCCAACAGCGGAAGCGCGCCGAGCACGCCGAGCGCGGTGGTGCCCAGACCCGTGTCGGCGCCGATCATGTCGAGGACCGGACCGACGGAGGTCAGGGCCGGGCGCAGGCAACCGGCCACGAGCAGGACGGCCACGAGCTTCAGAGCCGCGTGCCCGGTGCCGGAGCGGCCCGTGCCGGAGCGGCCCGTGTCGGGATGGCCCGTGCCGGAGGGGTCGGGCGCGGAAGCGGTCGAGCCGGCGGAGACGCGGGAGGTCACGACGGCTCCCCGGAGACGGCGCTGAGGAACTCGACCTCCCGGAACAGTTCGGCGGCGCAGGCGCCCGCCCGGTCGGCGCTGCCCGCCTCGACGGCGTCCGCGAGCGCCTCGTGGAGCGCGCCCAGCTGGGGGTCCTCGGGAAGCGACGTGGTCCGCCGGATGGAGGCGACCATGCTCTCGTTGACCGCCTCGTACAGCCGCAAGAGCAGGGGGTTGCCGCCGGCGCGCATCAGCGTGCGGTGGAAGGCGGCGTCCGCCTCCACGTAGGCGTCCACGTCCCGGGCGGCGTCGGCCGTGGCGCGGTCGGCCAGCGTGCGGCGCAACGCGCGGATGTCCTCTTCGGTGCGATGGCGGGCGGCCCGGACCGCGGCGGCGGTCTCCAGGATGGACCGCACGTCCAGGGTGTCCCCCAGCTCGTCGCCTCGCTGATCGCGGGTGAGGATGGCCGCGAGTTCGTCCTTGGCGCGTACGTAGGTGCCGTCGCCGACGCGCGGCTCCAGCAGGCCCGCCATGCTCAGTGCCCGCAGGGCCTCACGGACGGTCCCGCGGCTGACGCCGAGGTCGGATGCCAGCTGGTTCTCGCCCGGGATCCTGGATCCGATCGGCCAGGTTCCGTCGTCGATCAGGGTCCGGAACCGCTCGCAGAGCTGCATGACCAGCGGCTCCTGCCGCACCGGTGCCGTCATCCGTGGCAACGCCGCTCCCCCTTCCGTATAGATGTCCGACATTTGTACGCAGTGTATCCGACGAATCGAGCAAGCCCTCGGCGGCCATGAAGGGGGGCGGCCTGTATCCTTCATGCATCTATCTTGTATCTATGAGTGGGAGGAGCGCGGCGATGGCGGACGCGCGACACGGGGCGGCGACGGCCCCGCTCCCGGCGGCGGACCGGGCGTACGACTTCACCAAGGAGCTCATCGTGAGCGGGCGGCTGCAGGGCGGAACGCTCATCAGCGAGGGTGAGATCGCCGAGCAGGTGGGGGTGAGCCGTACGCCGGTGCGGGAGGCGTTCCTGCGCCTCCAGGCCGAGGAACTGCTCCGGCTCTTCCCGAAGCGTGGGGCGGTGGTCGTGCCACTGGCCCCCGGCGAGGCCGAGGACGTCCTCGAACTGCGCGAGGCGCTGGAGTGCTCGGCGGCACGCCGCCTGCTGCGGCTGGACGACGACGCGCTCGGCCAGGTGGTCGAGCGGCTGCGGGAGACCGTGCGCGCGCAGTCGGGTCCGGCCAGGCGTCTGGACACCGGGGCGTTCGCCCGCGCCGACCAGGCGTTCCACCTGGCGATCGTCGCCGCGTCCGGCAACGGACTGGCCGAGCGGTTCTACGCCTCTCTCGGCGACCGCCAGCTGCGGATGGCGGCGCAGGCCCTGCAGCCCCGGCCCGAGCGGCTGGCGGTGCTGGTCAGGGAGCACGGGGCGCTGGTCGACGCCATCGCCGGCCGTGACATCGCGCGGTTCGAGGAGTCGCTGCGTGCCCACCTCGACGCCACCCACCGCGCGTTGGCGGGCCGGCGGCCGTAGGCGACGCCACCACGAGGCGACGGGGAAGACGACGGGCGACGAGATATGAAGAGCACGATCCACGACCGCGCGCGCATCGCGACCGCGACCGGCCCCGCGAGCGCGCCCGCCCGGCGTTGGTGGCTCGCGGCGGCGGCGATGTTCGGCTGCGGATGGGGCGGCAACCAGTTCACCCCGCTGCTGCTGATGTACCGGCGGGCCGGCGGCTATTCGGAGGTGACCGTCGACGCCTTCCTCGCGGCGTACGTCGTGGGCCTGGTCCCGGGACTGCTGGTGGCAGGAGCGATGTCCGACCGCTACGGGCGCAGGCCGTTGATGCTGGCCGGGACGGCGCTGTCGGTGCTGGCGAGCGTCGTCCTGACGGCCGGGGCGGCGGGCGAGACGTTCATCTACGCCGGGCGGCTGCTGACCGGGGTCGGCGTCGGCGTCGCCATGGCGGTGGGCACGAGCTGGGTGAAGGAGCTCTCACAGGCCCCGTTCGATCCGATGGCGGACGCCGGAGCAGGGGCCAGGCGCGCCTCGCTGTCGCTCACCGCGGGCTTCGGGCTCGGCGCCGGGGTGGCGGGTGTGCTGGCGCAGTGGGGACCGTGGCCCATGGTGACGCCCTACCTGGTGCACATGGCGGTCGCCCTGCCCGCGCTGGCCGGCCTGGCCCGGGTGCCGGAGACCCGCCCGCGTGCGGACCCGGCCGGAGGCCGCCGGAGCCTGCGGGCGGACCTGCGGGTGCCGTCCGCCGGGCACCGCCGGTTCCTGTGGGTCGTGGTGCCGATGGCGCCCTGGGTGTTCGGCGCGGCGGGCGTGGCCTACGCGGTGACACCACAACTGGTCGCGGGCCGCGTCGGCCACTGGGGCCTCGCCTACGCCACACTCCTGACCGTGCTCACGCTCGGCGCGGGAGTCGCGGTCCAGCCACTGGCCAAGAAGCTGGCCGGGCGCTCCACCGCCCGGCCCGTCCTGACGGCGATGGCGCTCATGACGGCCGGTATGGCGGTGGCCGCCTCGACCGCCGCCGCGCGGTCGCCATGGCTGGGGTCGGCCGGAGCGGTGGTGCTGGGCGCGGCCTACGGCATCGCCGTCGTCTCCGGCCTGCTGGAGGTGCAGCGCATCGCCACCCCTGAGGATCTGGCCGGGCTGACCGGCGTCTACTACGCCATCACCTACACGGGCTTCCTCGTGCCCGCTGTTCTGGCGGCGCTGTCCGCGGTGACCTCGTACACGGCGATGCTCGCGGCCGTCGCCCTCCTGGCGTCGGGTTGCCTCGCGTTGATCGCGGTGGCGCTGCGAGTCCTCGGCCCCGGATCGAGTCGGGAGCGGGTGTCCCGTACCGGTTGACGTCCGGCGAGTGGGCGGCTCCGGGGCCGGGCCGCCCTACCGCGCCGCCTCCCGGCGGCGCATCCTGACAGGAGGGGAACGAACCCGGGGAAGCGGGCGGACAGTGGCTCGCCCGCCGCCCACGAGTGGGATGGAAGGGAGCCGACATGCGCGACGAGGACGGCCTCGGCGGCGTGACCGGCGCGCCGCGCGCGGGCGAGCGGGGAGCACGGGCCTTCCTCTCGACCCCAATGCTCGTGGCCTGGCTCCTGGGACTCACCGCGGTCATCGTCGTGCTCGACATCGCCACAGGAGCCGGCATACGGCTGGCCCCGGTGCTCATCTTCCTTCCCGCCTTCATCGCGGGCGTCGGCACGGTGCGGCAGACCGTGGCGGCGTCGGTGTGGGTGAGCCTCGTGGTCTTGGGCTCCGCCTTCTACATCGGCGGGAGTTTCACCGACAGCCTGATCGCGATGGTCTTCACCGCGGGCTTCGGCGCGCTGAGCGTCATCGGCTGCCGGTACCGGATACACCGGGACGAGGAGGTCACCCGGCTGCGCTCCGCCGCCGCGGCCCTGCAACGGCAACTGCTCCGCCCACTCCCCGTACGCACGGAACAGGTCGTGGTCGACGGCGCCTACCAGCCGGTCGAGGAGGACAGCATGGTCGGCGGTGACATCTACGAGGTGGCGGCGTCGCCGTACGGAACCCGAGTGCTGATCGCCGACGTCCAGGGCAAGGGACTGCCCGCGATCGGCACCGCCTTCGCCGTCCTCGGCGCCTTCCGGGAGGTGGCCCACCGCGAACCCGCGCTCACCATGATCGTGGACACGCTGGAGAGCGCGGTCACGCGGCACAACTACTTCGCCATGCAGACGGGCGAGCCGGAACGGTTCGTGACCGCACTCATCATCGACATCGACAGCGGGACGAAGGTGCAGACCGTCAACTGCGGCCACATCCCCCCGTACCTGCTGCGCGCCGGCCACGCGGAGCCGGTGGCCCTGCCCGGCACCGGGGTGCCTCTCGGGCTCGGGCGGCTCTCGCGGGAGCCCCACGTCGTGGAGCGGTTCGCCTTCCCGCACGAGGCGACGCTCCTGCTGTGCACCGACGGCGTCACCGAGGCCCGGGACGGGAACGGCGACTTCTATCCCCTCGGGGCGCGGCTGCGCCGGTGGGCCGACGTGCCGCCGGACCGGCTCGCCGCGACGCTCCGCGCCGATCTGGCCCGTTTCACCGGGGGCAACCCCCGAGACGACATCGCCGTGCTGGTCCTGCACCGCGAGTCCGCGCGCCAGTCCGTCGTCAGAGCGGCCGACCGAGCGGTGCCGCGCGGACGTGTCAACCGGCGGGCCGGGACGACCCCGTGAGCGCCACCGCGGCCTCTCCGGTGTACAGGAGGAAGGTCAGCGTTTCCTGGAAGTACAGCCGGATGTTCGTGGCGTCGTGGGACAGGTAGCCGATCGAGACGTCCTGGCCGATGCGCAGCTCGAAGTCGCCGCCGCGGGTGGACAGCAGGAAAGCCCCGTCGATGGCGGGCGCCCAGACGATCCGGCCGTCCAGCAGCCGGGCGATGTGCTCGTGGATCGGATAGCCGTGGTCGGAGGTCTCGCTCACCGCGGTGTAGGCGTCGGCGCTGAGAGCCAGGGTGTACGGGCCGCCGACGCCCGCCAGCCGGAGAGCGGTCACCGCCCGGCTGACGGCCTCGGGATAGTCGCGCGCCTCGGACGGCAAGGTGATCGCCGGGTTGGAGGAGCCGTCGCGGATGCCGGTGACGCCGGCCGCGGCGTACCCCTCGAAGATCACGCGGTCCTCGGCGAAGGCGATCTTGCGGGCCGCGTCCTTGACGGGCTGCCAGTCCGCGTCCTTGGCTCCGCGCTCGACGTCGTCCACCTGCTGCCGTTCGACCGAGAACGGCACCCGCAGTTCGACGAGGGACCGAGAGCCGCGCGCGTGAGCGACGACGCCCTCGGCGGGAGGGCCGATCGCTTCCAGATGCCCGGTGGCGACCGCCGACAGCTGGACACCGCCGGGGCCGGGGACGTCGACGACGCGGCGGCCGGCCACGTGGCGCTCGAACGTGCGCCGCGCCTCGTCCTCCAGGTCGGCCCAGGCCGCGGCTGAGATCGGGGCCAGTTCACGGTGCAGATTGTTCATCGGGCGCCGCTCCCTTTCAGATCGCCGATCCCCAGGGACCCCTCGGACGGGGGCCGGACATCAGACGCGGACTCGGTGGCTTCCGCCCCCGCGTCGGTCACGGCGTCGGTCACGGCCGTACCGCAGGGCGCGTCGGGCAGGTCGTCGAGCAGGTCGGCGCTCGGGACGAAGAACAGGGTGCCGGTCACCGCGGTGGAGAAGTCCAGGATCCGATCGTGGCTCGCCGGCGGGGCGCCCAGGAACATCCGCTCCAGCATCCGCTCGGTGACCTCCGGCGTGCGGGAGTAGCCGATGAAGTACGTGCCGAACTCGCCGGGCCCTACGGCGCCGAAGGGCATGTTGTCCCGCAGGATCTGCCGCTCGGTGCCGTCAGGGTCGACGATCGTGGTCAGCGCGACATGGGAGTCGGCCGGTTTGACGGCGTCGTCCAGCTCGATGTCGGACAACTTCGTGCGGCCGATCACCCTTTCCTGGGCCTCGACGGGCAGCGCGTTCCACGCCCGCAGATCGTGCAGGTACTTCTGTACGATCACGTAGCTCCCGCCCGCGAAGTCCGGGTCCTCGTCACCGATCAGAACCGCCGCGCCCGCCGCCGGGCCGACCGGGTTCTCGGTCCCGTCGACGAAACCGAGCAGGTCGCGTACGTCGAAGTACTTGAATCCATGGACCTCGTCCTGGACGGTCACCGCGCCGCGCAGCCGATCCATGATCTGGGACGCCAGTCCGAAGCACAGGTCCAGCCGCTGGGCCCGGATGTGGAACAGCAGGTCGCCGGGGGTGCGCACCGCGTGGTGGACGGGGCCGGCGAGCTCGCGGAAGGGATGCAGCCCGGCCGGGCGCGGCCCGCCGAACAGCCGGTCCCACGCCTGCGACCCGATCGCGGCGACACAGCTCAGCGCGCCCTCCGGCGCCCGGAAACCGACGGCCCGCTGCAACGCCGGCACATCGGCCAACACCTCCCGCGCGACCGACTCGCCGCCGGGGTCGACCGTGACCACGAGGAAGATCGCCGCCCTCGTCAGCGGGCTCAGCACCGGCTGCGGGATCGCACCCTGGTCGGGCTCCGCCATCGCCGCCCCTCCTCACGCGTCGCCTTCGGGGCCGGCCGTGCGCCGAAACCGCGTGGCGCCGCCCCGAGGTTCCGCGGGTCCGGAAAGGACCACCACTCGCCGACCGTACACATGAGACTACTCTGCGTGGCTTTGCTCCATTCCGCGCGGCCTCCCCGTCGCGATGTCCGAGAGGCGGATCCGGCTCACGCCGCCTGGATGTAGTCGCGCTGGTGGGCCGGAACGACGCGCCCGTCGGGCAGCAGCTCTCCGGTGTCGTCGAAGACGATCACACCGTTGCAGAGCAGGCCCCATCCCTGCTCCGGGTGGTAGGCGACAAGGCAGGCGGCATCGTGGTCGACGGCGTCCGCGGACGGGCACGCGGGGATGTGCAGGCACATGATGGTCACTTCGCTTCTGGCCGGTTGTTCCCTGTCCGCTCTCCGGCGCCGACGCGTCGGCCACCGCCTGGAGAGCCGCTGACGGTTCAACCCTGGCACCCGCCGGACCCGCCGTCTGCGCAGGCAGCATGCATTCCGGACCCCTGCCAGCGGCCCCCCGGGCATTCGGGTTAGCTGCAATGCCACGGCGGCGTTGAACTGGGATCCTGGAGCCATGGCGACACGCTGCCTCATCATCGACGACAGCGATCACTTCCTGGTGATCGCGCGCGAATTGCTCCAACGGGAGGGATTCGCCGTCGTCGGCGTGGCCGCGACCGCCGCCGACGCCGTCCTGCGGGTCGACGAGGCCCGCCCCGATGTGGCACTCGTGGACATCGACCTCGGCCAGGAAAGCGGCTTCGACGTCGCGAGGCGGCTTACCGAGTCCTCCCATCCGCCGCAGATCATCCTGATCTCCGCCTACGCCGAGAAGGACTTCATGGAGATGATCGCGGACAGCCCGGCCATCGGATTCCTGCCGAAGTCCGCCCTTTCCGGGACGGCGATCCGCGAGCTCCTGGGCCACCCGCCGGGGCCGCTGGACGGGCCGACCGGACAGGACCGCGACGGCGGGTCGCCGTGACCCGCCGGGCGTTCTAGCGCGCTTCGAGGAAGGCCAGGACGGCGAGCACACGCCGGTGGTCGTCCTCGGTCTCGGGTAGCCGCATCCTCGAGAAGATGCTGTGCACGTGCTTTTCGACGGTGCCCTCGGTGACCCAGAGCTGGCGGCCGATGCCCGCGTTGGAGCGTCCCTCCGCCATCAGGGCGAGCACCTCGCGCTCGCGCTGGGTGAGAAGGTCGAGCGGGTCGTCCCGGCGGCGCGCCGCGAACAGCTCCTTGACGAGGCTCGGGTCCACGACCGAACCGCCGTGCACGATCCGCTCGATCGTCTCGACGAAGTCCGCCACGTCGGTCACCCGGCTCTTGAGCAGGTAGCCGACCCGGTGCCCGGCGGCCAGCAGTTCCATCGCCTGCTCCACCTCGATGTGCGCGGAGAGCAGGAGGATCCCCATGTCGGGGAACTCCTCGCGGATCGTCCGGGCCGCGTCGAGGCCCTCGGTCGTGTGGCTGGGCGGCATCCGGATGTCGACGATGACCAGGTCCGGACGGCGGTCGCGGGCGAGCGTGAGGAGTTCCCGGGCGTCGCCCGCCTGGCCCGCGATCTCGAAGCCCGATCGCTCCAGCAGGCTGGCTATCCCCTCGCGGAGCAGCACGTCGTCATCCGCCACCGCTATCCGCGTCGGCCCACCGTTCACGGCTCCGTCGTCCCTTCGGCTCCCGGCCGCCTCATCCGGCACGCGTTACGAGAACGGATGAAGAAAGGCAAGGAGAATCGACCTCGCGGGCGATTCTCCAGGTTAATTCCGATCGCCCTGCCAAATCTCTGTCAAGAACGGATTTCCAATACTTCCGCACATGAAACGAGTATATTTGAGTTCATGCGTGCGCGACTGTTGTCGCTTCTGGCGCATCCAACGCGCCCGTCCCTGGGACAGGGAATCATCGTCGCCGCCGCATGCCTGGCAGTGGAGATCCTCATCGCCCGTATGCTCTGGCAGATAGCCCCCAGCGGTTCTCTCGGCGTAGTTTACCTGCTCGGTATTCTGCTGGTTTCGACCCTGTGGGGCCTGCCGCTCGGAATACTCACCGTGCTCGCCAGCGGCGTCGCCTTCGAATATTTCGACTTTCCGCCCAAGGAAAGTTTCACTCTCCCCGCGGCCTGGGCCGTGTCGCCTCTCCCGATCTTCCTCGTCGTCGGACTGCTGGTCGCCGGGATCGCGTCGATGGCACGATCGCTCGCCGTCGAGGCCGACGAACGCCGACGCGAGGCCGACGAACGCCGGCGCGAGGCCGACCTCGCCGCCGACCTGGCCCACCTCCTTCTGCGCTCGGAGGACTCGAGAGCCGTGCTCCCCGTGGCCTCCGAACGCCTCGCGCGGGCCCTGAGAGTGGACGGCGTGGCGATCGAAGGCGGGGCGGTCGAGGTCGGCGACGATCGCCACGCCCTGCCACTGGGCGGGAACGGTGAACCGCTCGCCACGGTCACGCTTCCCGCCGACGCTCCGGAGGCCGTACGGCGCCGCCTCTCCGAGCGGATCATCCCGTCGTTGGAGGCCCTGCTCCAGACCGCGCGCGACCGCGAGACCATCGCGAGCGCGCTGCAGGCGAGCCGCGACGAGAACCGCAGGATCGCGGAGGAGCAGGCGGCGCTGCGACGGGTCGCGACGCTGGTCGCGCGCGGCATCTCGCCGACCGAGCTGTTCAACAGGGTCGCCCAGGAGGTCTGCATGATCCTCGGCGCGGACCGCGTGGCGATCGGCCGCTACGACACCGGCCGCATGACGGTGGTGGGCTCATGGAGCCTCCGGTACGGCACGGCGTCCGGGCTGCCCATCGGCTCACAGTGGCCGCTGGAGGAACCGAGCGTCTCCGCCCGGGTGCGCCGCATCTTGCGGCCGGCCCGCGTCTCGGACTACGGCACGGGCATGGGCAAGATCTCGGAGTGGGCGCGCGATCAGGGGGTCACCGTTTCCGTGGGCTGTCCCATCCTCGTCGAGGCCCGGCTCTGGGGCGTGGTGATCGCGTTCTCCGTCGATCCGGAGCCGACGCTCCGATGCGCCGAGGAACGCATGCGGGACTTCACCGACCTGGTCGCCACGGCGATCTCCAACGCCCAGGTCCGCGCGGACCTCGCGGCGTCCCGCGCCCGTGTCGTCGCGGCCGCCGACGAGAGCCGGCGTCGCATCGAGCGGAACCTGCACGACGGAGCCCAGCAACAGCTGGTCTCGCTGGCGCTGGAGCTGCGCGCGGCGGAGGCCGGCATGCCGCCCGAGCAGTCAGACGCCAGGAAGCGGCTGACGCACGCGCTCAACGGTCTCACGGGCGTCATGGAGGACCTGCAGGAGCTTTCCCGGGGCATTCACCCGGCCATCCTCACCAACGGTGGTGTCGGCCCCGCGCTGAGGATGCTCGCCCGCCGCTCGGCCATACCCGTCGAACTCGACATCCGGAGCGAGCTGCGCCTGCCGGAGCGCGTGGAGGTGGCCGTGTACTACGTGACCGCGGAGACGCTGACCAACGTGGTCAAGCACGCGCGCGCCTCCGTGGCCCGCGTCGCGTTCTGGACCGACGGCGGCGCCGCGCATCTGACGATCGAGGACGACGGTGTCGGCGGGGCCGACCTCGGCTCCGGCTCCGGCCTTCTCGGCATCAGCGACCGGGTGGAGGCGCTCGACGGGACGGTGACCGTCATCAGCCCCGCGGGCGCCGGTACCACGCTGTCGGTCACGATCCCCCTCACCACCTGATCCTCCACACCACCTGACGGCCGCGCGCCGCCGGACCCGAGTCCATCGCGTCGAGCGTTACCTGCCTTCACCGGGAAGCGGGAGGCGCAGGACGAAGCAGGCTCCCGCCGCCGAGTCCGCCACCTCCACGGTTCCGCTGTGTGCGTGCGCGACGGCGCGGACGATCGCGAGGCCCAGCCCGGAACCTCCATGATCGCGGCAGCGAGCCGTGTCCAGCCGGCTGAAACGCTCGAAGATCCGATCCCGGTCGGCCGGCGCGATGCCCCGCCCGTCATCCGTCACGATCAGCTCGGCGTATCGTCCGTTCCTGCGCACTTCGACCCGCACCGTACGGCTGGCGTGCCGCTGCGCGTTGTCCAGAAGGTTCCTGACGACGCGGCGGAACTCGTCGGCGACGACGTGGAACACCAGCCCGGGCGAAAGCAGCAGCCGGACGGGGATGCCGTCCGCGCGCATGGACACCTCGTCCCGTACCAACTCGGCGAGATCGACCCTCGACCACTCCTCCGGCGGAGTCGTCCCCACCCTGGCCAGCACGAGCAGGTCGTGCACGATGGTCTGAAGCCGGTCGATGTCCCGCAGCGCGCGGCCGAGAACCTCGTCCAGATCGCCCTCACCCGGGTGCAGCCGAGCCTCCTCCAGCTGCGCTCGTAGCCCCGCGATCGGGGTGAGCAACTCGTGTGAGGCGTCAGCCACGAACTGCCGCTGCTGGGAGAGCAAACGAATCATCCCTCTCGTGAGATTCTCCTGCAGGTCTGTCGGGTGAGTGGGTGCGCCTGGCGCCGCGGCGCGTCGTTCACGGGCCTTTCCCGCACGCTTCGACGGCCGGCGGCCAGTGAGATCTACCTTCGCCGTCCAGGATGGCGTACGACCGACCCGCCGTCTCCCCGGACAGCCCCCATCCCGGCCCCATGCCAGCCTCCGCCCGGCCTTACGGCTAGCTGGAGTGCCATGTGCCGGCACATGACCGTCACCTCGCTCCTCTTCCGACGCCGGAGAGCGCTTCGAGAGCCACCGGCTGCGGCCCGCACACCCGGCCCAGCAGCTCCTCCAGCGAGGAGTTGACATTCTGGGGCCTTTCGAGCATCAGGTTGTGTCCGGTGCTCGGGAGCACGACGAAGTCGGCCGCCGGCAACGTGCCCGCGATCGTCTCGCTGTGCTCGACCGGAGTGACGAGATCGTTCTTGCCGACCAGGATCAGCGTGGCCACGTCGCGCAGCGCGTCCAGCGCCGCCAGCCTGTCATGCGCCATCAAGGTCGCGTAGTAGTCGCCGATCACCTCGATGGGAGTGGAATCGATGATCCGATCAGCGGCCTGCCGCACGGCCGACGGCACGTCCGACGCGAACGAGTACCGCCGCACGAGCAGGTGCAGAAGCTCCGCGAAAGCGAGGTGCCCGTAACCCCTGATGATCGACCGTCCACCCAGCACCTTGAGAAGTCCGGGAACGAGCGGCTGCAGCAGCTTGGCACCGTACGCCGGCAGTCCGAGCGTGATGTGGCCCAGCCCGCCCGCCGAGGTCGAGAGCAGCGCGACCCCCACGACCCTGTCGTGGAACAGATCCGGGTGCGCCTCCGCCAGCGCCATGATCGCCATGCCGCCCATCGAGTGCCCGACCAGCACCACCGGGCCGGACGGGACGACCTCTTCCAGGACCCGGTACAGGTCCCGGCCGAGCTGCGCGATCGTGGCCGACCCCGGCGCGCCACGCCCCGACCGGCCGTGACCGCGCTGGTCGTACAGGACCAACCGGGCCCGATCGGCGAACGCCGTCCGCTGGCCGTTCCAGCAGCCCAGGTGGAGCGCCAGACCGTGGCAGAAGACCATGGTCAGCTCGGCGTCGCTGGAACCGCCCACCTCGACGTAGAGCTCGAGGCCGTCATCGGCCACGACGGCGCGTGCCGTTCCGGCGGGCAGCTCCGCGTCTTCGGGCTGGAGCATCCGGGCCGAATCGCATGAAGCATCCGGCAGCGCGTCCGGCAAGCCGTTCGACAAGGTGTTCGACAAGATGTCCGACTCCTCGTCCGCGTCCGACTCCGCCTCGAGGAGCTCCCGGCGCCTGAGGTCGATGCCACTGATCACGCGAGGGTCGAACCCTCGGATGACGGCGGGGCCGGACACGTCAGGCGACGGTCCGTACAGGCGATTGCTGAGCATTGCCGCGTCCCTCCGCTCGCCGATCACGTTCCTGGGCGATGCCACCGGCCCGTGTCCTCAAGGCCGGTCCGGTGACCTGCTTTCGCTCTCCACGATCCCGTCGGCGACGCCTGCCGTCTGCACCGGCAGCCTCCATCTTCCGGGTATGCCTCCGGCACTCCCCGCCTTCCTGCTAGCTGCAATGAGCCGCCCTCTGACGCCCGCGGAGAGCGGACCGAGACCGAGGATCCCGGCAAGATCACAGAAGCGTTGCATGTCAGAGACGGGGTCACGGGGATTCCGGAAGGTGCCGGAACATTGTCCCCCCGCCTTCCCACAGGAGTCGCCGATGTATCCGCCAGCAGCGCCTCGTCCGCCCCTGCGACCTGTCCGCGGCCTGGCGATGGCGGCCGTCGTCATGCTGGCCGTCGACTCCCTCATGAGCCTGATCGTGATCGTCGTCGACGCGCACCGCGCCGCCCTCATCGACCGGATCATCACCGACTACGATTCCGTCGATCCCGCCGAGGTCGAGTTCAGCGACTGGCTCTATCCCCTGTCCGGGGTGGTGGAGATCGTCGTCTACGTCGGCACCGTCGTCATGTTCCTGGTCTGGTTGTTCCGCGCGCGGGCGAACGCCGAGCTGCTGAGCCCGTGGCCGCAGCGGCACACCAAGCCGTGGGTGGTCCTCGGCTGGTTCGTCCCCATCGTCTGCTGGTGGTTCCCCAAGCAGATCGTGGACGACATCTGGAACTCCTCCAAGCCCGACGCCCACGTGTCGCCGCTCGCGACCGCCCGCCGTTCCGGCCTGGTCTCGGCCTGGTGGCTGGCCTGGTTGATCAGTACCTGGGGTTCGAAACTGGTGAGCAGGAGACTGGCATCGGCCGACGACCTGCCGTCCATGCGGGACGCGGCCCGGTTCGACATCGTGACCAGCGGCATGTTCGTCGTCACAGCGGTCCTGGCCGCGCTGGTCATCCTGACGATCAGCCGGCTCCAGGAGGACCGGCGGCGGGCCATGCCGGCACCTCCGTCGATGGACGGGTCCGGGTTCGTCCACGGATGACCCGCCGGGGTCCCCGTAGTCCACGGCGTGCCCGGCCGGGCGGTTCAGGCGGGCGGGGGCGTGGCGCCGTGACGATCGGTGAAGTCGAGGATCCGCCGCCAGGCGTCCGCGCACGCCTCGCCCCACTGGGCGTACGCGCGGTCGAAGAAGGAGTGCGGAGCGCCCGGATAGGTGTGCGCCTCGTACGGCACCTCGGCCGCGGCGAGTTCGGCCGTGAACCGTTCGAACTCCCGGGCCGGGGTCACCGCGTCGTCTCCCGCGATGAGCAGCAGCGACGGCCGCCGCATCTCGGGAACCACGTCGCGGACCAGCACCGGCCTGCCGTAGAAGCCGATCACACCGGCCAGATCCACCGGGCCGGCGGACAGCCGCCACGACTGGCTGCCGCCGAAGCAGAAGCCCACGGTGAAGGCGGGCCCGGACGCCCCGCGCTCGGCCAGGTGCGTCATCGCCACCGAGACGTCGGCGGCCACGTCCCGCGGGTCCACCTGGGCGATGTGTGGCTGGAACACGAAATCGGCACCGCGCTCGTCGTCATCGGTGGTGCGGCCGAACCAGTCGATCGCCGCGGTCGCGAATCCGGCCTCGGCGAACCGTACGGCGAGGTCACGGTAGTAGGGATGCAGCCCGCGCACGTCGGGCAGCACGATCATCCGGCCCCGTGGCGGCCCGGCGGGCAGTGCGACGTGCGCGGCGAGGCGGCTGCCGTCGGTGGACCTCAGAGTGACGGGCGCGTTCTCGGCGACCGGTCGAGGATCCGGCGGGGCCGGCGGGCGGCTGTCCATGGAGTGGCACATGGTTCCCACTGTGCGATGCCCGCCACGGCGGTTCTCCATCGCCCCCTCTCCTGACGGCCGGGCACGCCGTCGACGGCGAGGAGCCGGGGGCGCTCGGCGTCAGCGGGCGAGCAGGCCGCCGTACAGGATGCTGAGGAAGTGATCGGCGAGCTCCGCGGGGTCGTACCCGCCTCCCGGCTGGTACCAGCGGACCGTGGCCCAGATGCTGTCGCGCATGGACCGGTACAGCAGGTCGACGTCGATGTCGGCCCGGAACGCGCCCGACTCCTGCCCGGCGGCGAGTACCCGCAGCCAGACCTCGTCGTTCTCGTGGCTGTACTTGTTGACGTACTCGAACGCGGCCTGGTGGCTGAGGGCGCCGGATTCCTTCTGGTACAGCGCCACGGCGTGCGGACTGTCATGGATGGTGACGAACGCGTGGAGCACGAGCTCGTCGAGCTTCTCCTTCGGCGTCACGCCCTCGCGCTTCTCGATCTCGGTGAACCTCACCAGGAGCCGGCCGAGGAAGTCCCGCAGGATCTCGTCGAGCATGGCCTCCTTGGAGCTGAAGTGGTGGTAGAGGCTCCCGGAGAGAATGCCCGCGTCCTCCGCGATGTCGCGCACGGTCGTGCGCGCGTATCCCTGGGTCGCGAAGAGACGCGCGGCTATTCCGAGCAACTCGGCCCTGCGGTCGGAACCGCGGGTACCACCGGCGGCATTCCTTGCCGAGCCCGCACCCGATCGCGTAGCCGCCATTAGTGTCCGTCCTTCCGGCAGTGCCTTACCCAGCAAGCACTTGTTTGATCTTGTCTCTAATCTACTCCCTCGTCCGTGGTTCATCGAAGCCGACCTCGTCCCGGGAGTCCTGCTGGTCGAACCAGTCCCATTGCCAGGGCTGGATGGTGCGCAACGGACCGGACAGCAGGACACGTTCCCCGCAGGCGAGATCGGGCGGCGGCTCGGCGGCCGTCCACCCGGGTTCACGCGCGGCGAGCTCGGCGGCGACGCCGAGCGGGTCGGCGTCCAGGTAGGCGAGGGTGACGCGGATCGTGGAGCCGGACAGCGGCTTCAGCGAGCCGTCGGCGCCCTCCACCGTCACCGCCTCGCTGCGGAACGACCAGACACCGGCCACCCCGGGCAGTTCGAGCATCCGCGGGATGCGGACGCGGTCGTACCAGTCGAACAGCGCCTCGGCTTCCGGTCCGCCCGCGTCCTCGACCTCGCTGACGAGCACCTGGATCCCGGTGTGCGGCCGGAAGGGAAGCGCGGCCGCCGAGATGCGCACCCTCGGATGCACGTACCCCCTGACCGGCTGGAAGATCCCCATCAGCGGGCGGGCGGTCCATCGGAGGTCGGGTCGCCGGCCCTGTTGGAGGGTCGTGTCACCCAGCTCCTTCCACTGCCGGATGCTCTGCTTGGCCGGCTCGGCGAACCAGTACATCGCCATGTAGTCGACGTCCCGCAGCCATCCGTCGCCCGTACCGGCCGTGCGGCAGTCCGGCGACCGCACCCAGCGGTCGCCGTGCACGACGCCGGGCAGGGCGAGGTTCTCCGGGCGGTGGTCGAGCTGGTGCCACTCGTTGTAGTCACGGTGCCGGGATGGGTCCGACAACCGGGGGAACGCGAAGAAGACGCGTGTGGCGGTCAGCGGCGTGGTCATTGGCTCGCCTCCTCCATCGGCCGCGTCGAGGGATCGAGGTCCCCCGCGACCATCCGCCGTCCGGTGGCATCGCGCGGCACCGGCACGGGGATGGCGGACAGCAGCCGCTGGGTGTACTCGTGGGTGGGGGAACGGAAGATCTGCGTGACATCGCCCTGCTCGACGATGCGTCCCGAGGCCATCACCAGCACGCGGTCGGCGATGACCTCCACCAGGGCCAGATCGTGGCTGACGAACAGATAGGACAGCCCGAGTTCCTCCTGCAGGTCACGCAGGAGGTTGAGCACCTGGGCCCGGACGGAGACGTCGAGCGCGGCGACGGGTTCGTCGCACACGATGAGGCTCGGATTGAGCGTCAGCGCGCGGGCGATGGCGACCCGCTGCAACTGCCCTCCGGAGAGTTCGGAGGGGTATCTGGCGAGGTACCGGCGGCCGATGCCCACCCGGTCGAGCAGTTCGGCGCCGCGCCGCAGCCGGGCGGCGCGGTCGAGGTCGGTGTGTACGAGCAGCGGCTCGGCGACGGCCTCGGCGATGCTCATCCGGGGGTCCAGGGAGCTGTACGGGTCCTGGAAGATCATCTGCATGCGGCGCCGCAGCCGGCGCATCTCGCGGTAGGAGGCCGCGCGCACGTCGATCCCGTCGAACGTGATCTTCCCGGTGTCCGGTTCGATCAGGCGCAGGACGATCCGGCCCAGGGTCGACTTGCCCGCCCCGGACTCCCCGACCACGGCCAGGCACTCCCCCTTCTCCAGGGTGAAGTCGATGTCCTGGACGGCGGGAGGCCGAGGGGGGCGCCGGCCGAGCAGGCCGCGGCCGGTCGTGAAGGTCTTGGACACTCCCGATACTTCGAGCAGGCTCACGCGACCGTCACTCCCTGCAGTTCGATCTCGCTCGTCCGGAGGCACCGGGCCTCGTTCGCCGGCCCGGCCGGGGTCAGGTCCGGGTGCCGGGAGTCGCACCGGCCGGGTTCGCGGTGCGGGCACCGATCGTGGAACCGGCACCCCGCGGGCCAGGAGCCGGGGGCGGGGATGCTGCCGGGGATGGCCTCCAGCCGGCGGTCCGACCGGAGGCCGGGCTTGGGGATCGCGGCCAGCAGGCCCGAGGTGTACGGGTGCCGTGGCCGCAGGAAGATGTCCGCCGCGGTGCCCTGCTCGGCGACTTCGCCGGCGTACATGACGATGACCTTCTGGCACAGCTCGGCGACCACCGCGAGATCGTGGCTGACGAAGAGCAGCGACACCCCCGTCTGCTCCTGCAGTTCCCGCAGCAACTGCAGGATCCGTTCCTGCACCGTGACGTCGAGCGCGGTGGTGGGCTCGTCGGCGATCAGCAGCCGGGGGTTGCACGCCATGACCATGGCGATCATCACGCGCTGGCACATGCCGCCGCTGAACGCGTGGGGGTAGTCGTCGACCCGTTCCGCCGCGCGCGGGATCTGGACGAGGTCGAGCATCTCGATCGCCCGCGTCCTGGCGGCCTTGCGGTTGAACCCGAGGTGCCGGCGGACCGACTCCGCGATCTGGTCGCCGACGGTGAAGGCGGGATTGAGGCTGCGGATCGGCTGCTGGAAGATCATCCCCATGCCGGGGCCGCGGAGGCCGCGCCACTCGCGTTCGGGGAGCGCCGTCAGCTCCCGTCCGTCGAAGTGCACCGACCCGCCCGCGACGCGCCCGCCCATGACACCGGTCAGTCCCATCACCGCGAGCGAGGTGACCGTCTTGCCCGAGCCCGACTCGCCGACCAGCGCGACGGATTCGCCCTGGCCCACGGTGAACGACACCTGTTGCACCACCGGTGTCCATCCGCCCGCCGGGTTCGGGAACTCCACCGTCAGGTCCCGTGTCTCGAGCAGCGGCGGGGCCTCCGTCTCCTGCTGTCGCTCCGTCACGTCACTCTCCCTTGCCACGTGCCGACCGGCTGCGCGTCATGCCCTTGCGCACGCCGTCTCCCAGGTAGGTGAAGGCCAGAACGGTGAGGAAGATCATCACACCGGGTGGCCACACGAGATACGGCGCCAGGCCCATGTTCGAGGACGCCGTGGACAGCATCGATCCCCAGCTCGACGCCGGCGCCCGGACGCCGAGGCCCAGGAAGCTCAGGCTCGCCTCCGCCGCGACCGCGGCGCCCAGCGACACGGAGATCACCAGCACGATGGGCGGCATCACGTTGGGCAGGATGTGCCGCACCGCGGTCCGCAGGTTCCCGCAGCCGAGGGCGATGGACGCCTCGATGTACGTCTCGTGCCGCACGTCCATCGTGGTGGCGCGGGCCACCCGGAAGAACCGGGGGGCCATGATCACACCGATGGCCAGCATCGCGTTGGTGATGCCGGGGCCGAGCACCGCCACGATGGTGATGGCCAGCACGAGCGACGGCGCGCTCATCAGCGTGTCCATGATCCTGGTCAGCACCGTGTCCAGCCAGCCGCCCCGGTATCCGGCGGCGACGCCGGGCGGGAGGCCGATCACCAGCGCCACGGCCACCGCCTGCGCCGAGGCCTGCAACGACACCCTGGCGCTGTAGATCAGGCGGCTCAGCACGTCCCTGCCGTAGTCGTCGGTGCCGAGCAGGTGGTCGGCGCTCGGCGGGCGCAGGCGCTGCAACACGTTCTGGACGTTCGGGTCGTACGGCGCGATCAGCGGGGCCAGGACGGCGCCCAGGACGAGCAGGGCCAGGAATCCGCCCGCCACGATCGTGGACTTGCGGCGCAGGATGCCGCGCACGATGCCCGCCTGCGCGGGTTCCTCGTACGGCTCGCCGGGCGCGTCGACGGGGTCGTCCAGCGGGGTGGTGACGTTCTTCATGCGCGCACCTTCGGATTGAAGTAGCCGTAGGAGATGTCGACCAGGAGGTTCACCACTACGACCACGCTGGTGGAGAAGAGGACGAAGCCGAGCAGGACCGGGATGTCCCTGCTGAGCACGCTGTCGACCGCCAGGCTTCCGAGACCGGGCATGTTGTAGATGATCTCGATGGTGACCGAGCCGGCGAGCACCTCGGCGACCCGGAAACCGAGCACCGTCACCACGGGGACGCAGGCGTTCTTCAGCGCGTGCTTGAACAGGACCGCGCTTCGGCTCAGCCCCTTCGCCTGCGCGTTGAGGATGTAGTCCGACTTCAGCTCCTGCCCGAGCGCCGACCGCAGCTGCAGCGTCACCTCGGCGGCGGGAAGCAGGCCGAGGGCAATGCCGGGCAGGACGAGGTGGGACATCCACGGCCACAGCCCCTCCGACAGCGGCACGAACCCGAAGGCGGGGAAGACCTGGAAGGTCACCGCGAACAGCGATGCCAGGACGAGTCCGAACCAGAACGCCGGGATGGCGATCGCGACCGAGGCCAGCCAGTTCACCAGGCGGTCGACGACACCGCCCGGCCGCAGCGACGCCAGGATCGCCATGAGGGTGCCCAGCACGACCGCCATCACCATCGCGAACAGCACCAGGGACATCGTGGTGCCCATCCGCCGGACGATCATGTCCGTCACCGACTGGTCGGACATGAGCGACTGGCCGAGGTCTCCGTGCAGCACGGCGCCCACCCACCGCAGGTAGCGTTCCACGACCGGATCGGACAGGCCCAGCTCTCCCCTGATCGCCGCGATGCGATCCGGGGTCGGATCCTCACCGGCCAGCACGACCGCCGGGTCACCGGGGGCGAGGTCGATGAGGAGGAAGACCAGGAGCGGCACCACGAGCAGCAGTGGGATCGCTGCGAGCAGTCGCTTGCCTGCGTGGCGCAGCATGCTGTGTCCCTTCGACGAGTTACGGAGCGGGTTGCCGGGCGGGTTCGGGGAGGCTTCGGGAGGCTTCGGCGTGGGGCCGGCGCGCGCCTCCGCCTGGACCGTCGGCCCGGCCACGGCGTCACGACGCTCGGCCGCGGAGAGGATTTCGGTCAGAACTTAAACAAGCAATAGCTTGGTCGAAAAACCATATAGGCGAGGCCATGGCTGGTCAATAGACCCTTTCGCCGGGAACCCCCGCGAAACGATCCCTCCAGCCCTCCCACCGGTCGACACCGGCGGGCACGGTCCCGGCCCCCCGGCCGATGGCCGCCGTTCGTGCCGTCACACCGGGGAGCCGGAGCGCAGCCGGGGTAACACGTCACGGGCGAGCGAGGCGATGACGCGCTCGCGTTCGGCCACCGGGGCGGCGATCTGGACGAGGACGCGCTCAGCGCCGGCGTCGGCGAACTCCCGAAGCCTGCGCACCACGTCATCCGGAGTGCCGAGCACCAGATAACGATCAGCGAGCGGGGAGAAGTCCTGCGCGTAGGTGGCGCTGACCGCGGCGATCCCCGTCTCACGAGCCCACTCGCCGTCCGGGTCGACGCACGTCCACGCGAAGACGGCGCCCGAGACCGCGTCGCGGGGCCGTCCGGCGGCGTCGGCCGCGTCCCGCACCCGCGCCAGGCTCTCCCGCAACATCCGCGGATCGACCATGTACGGCATCCACACGTCGGCGTACCGCCCGGCCCTGCGGATCGCTCCGTCCTTGCGGCCGCCCAGCCAGATCGGCGGGCCTCCCGGCTGGACCGGCGGGGGCCGCAGCGCCACGTCGCGCAGCGCGAAGGACTCTCCCTCGATGCTGACCCGCTCGCCGCTGAACAGGGCCCGGATCACCCGCAGCCCCTCGTCCAGCCGGCGGAAGCGGGACGCCGGGTCCACCCCGACGGCGGCGAACTCCGCCGGGTACTCCCCGCCCGCGCCGACGCCGAGCTCGAACCGCCCGCCGGACACCCGGTCCAGCGTGGCGGCGAGCTTCGCCGCGAGCGCGGCGGGGTAGAGCGGGAGCAGCGTGATCGAGCTGACCAGGCGGATGCGGCTGGTGGCTCCCGCCGCCGCGGCCAGTTGCACGAAGGCGTTCGGCGTCGGCCCGTGGAAGAACAGATGCTCACCGCAGCCGAGATAGTCGAAGCCGTACCGCTCCGCCGACCGTGCGTCCCGGACGACGTTGTCGGCGTCACCCGCGATCAGACCGACACGCATGTCACCGCTGTCCCCTCACGCGTTTCCTGGACGGCACCCGCGGCGCCGTCAGCGGGATCCGGCGGTCCGCAGGATCTCCTCCGTGTGTTCTCCCGGGTACGGCGGCGGCAGGGTGAGCCGCGCCGTACTGCGGGAGAACTTGGGCACCGGCGCGGGCTGGACCACACCGGCCAGCTCGACGAACGCCCCTCTGGCCACCATCTGGGGGTCGGTCGTGGCTTCGTCGAGGTCGCGGACCGGGGTCACGCAGGCGTCGAGCTCGCCGAACACCTTCTCCCAGTGGGCGCGGGGCCGGGATCTGAAGATCTCCGCCACCGTCCGCTTGAGCTCGGGCCATGCCGCACTGTCGTACTGCCGCGGCAGGTCGTCCGGAACCAGCCCCAGCGCTTCGAGGAAGCACCGGTAGAACTGCGGCTCGATCGCCCCGACCGCCATGTACTTGCCGTCCGAGGTCTCGTAGACGCCGTAGAAGTGGGAGCCGGAGTCGTAGGCGTTCGTGCCGCGGGCGAGGTTCCAGTCTCCCCTGGCCTTCATGCCCCGGATGGCGATGGTCAGCAGGCTCGCGCCCTCGAGCATCGAGCAGTCGATGATCTGGCCCCGCCCCGACTCGCCGCGCTCCACCAGGGCCGCGAGCACCCCGAATCCGAGGACCATGCCGCCGCCGGCGAAGTCGGCGAGATACATCAGGGGCGGGACCGGTCCGGTCTCGCTCGTGCCGATCGAGTCCAGCACGCCGGACAGGCTGATGAAGTTGATGTCGTGACCGGCGGCCGTGCTTATCGGGCCGTCCTGGCCCCAGCCCGTCATCCGGGCCACCACCAGCCGCGGAAACTCCTCCGTCAGCTTCGCCGGGTCGATTCCCATGCGCTCCAGCACGCCGGGGCGGTACGGGTCGAGCAGCACGTCGGCCTGCTCCAGCAGCCGGGACAGCTCGGATCTCCCGGACGCGGACTTCAGGTCCAGCCGGACAGACCTGCGTCCGCGGTTGATCGGGTTGAGGTGGTGCCGCGGCACCCGCTTCTCCGGCGCGGACGACGACGCGACGCGATCGACGCGGATCACGTCGGCGCCGAGGTCCGCCATCATCATCGCGGCGAACGGCACCGGTCCCAGCCCGGCGAGTTCGATGACCCTGACGCCCTGCAGGGGCCCGCCCGTCATTTCGCGGCCGCCTTCTCCGAACCCTGCCCCGGGTTCTTGTCGTAGGAACGGGGGTCGGTACTCCACGTGCCCGCGGTGACCCCCTGGGCCCGGAGCTCACGCTTGAGGATCCGCCCCACGGCGTTCTTCGGCAGTTCGTCGCGGAACTCGATGTGGGACGGGCGGGCGTACCGCGGCACGCGCGGCGCGATCCACCCGAACATCTCCTCCGGATCCGGTGCCGCGCCCGCGGCGGGCACGATCGTCACTTTCACCTCGTCCTCGTTGAGCGGCGACGGCACCGCGTGGACCGCGACCTCGCGGACCAGCGGATGCGTGGCGATGATCGCCTCGATCTCGTAGCTGGAGATGTTCTCGCCGCCCTTGCGGATGTAGTCCTTTCCGCGGTCGACGAAGAACAGATAGCCGTCCTCGTCGAACCTGCCGAAGTCACCCGTGTGGAACCACAGGCCGCGGAACACCTCGAGCGTCTTCTCCGGCTGCCTCCAGTACCCGTTGAACATGATGCTGGGCCGGGTGGGGCGGCAGACGATCTCCCCCGCCGCGCCGGTCGGCAGCGGATTGTCCCGCTCGTCGACGATGCGGACCTCGAAGGAGTCGGTGACGGTTCCGGCCGAGCCGGCGCGGTACGCGTTCGGCGGGGTCGCCGTGATCAGGCACGCCTCGGTCATCCCGTACGCGCCCGAGCCGACCCGTTCGACGCCGTAACGTTCCCGCCAGGTCTGCGCCAGCTCGGCGGTGACCGGGGAGCCGGAGACGACGCGGAGCCGGCCGTAGGCGTCCCGGCTGGCCTGGCTCTCCTCCGCCCGCGCGATCATGGGCAGCATCGATCCCATGAGGGCCGCCATCGTGGCCTCGGACTCCCGGATGTCCTCCCAGAAGCGGGACACCGAGAACTGTTTCGCCACGCTGATCTCGGAACCGAGCTGCAGCGAGCCGGTGACGTGTCCGATGGCCGCGAGGTGGAACAGCGGCATCGGCGTCCAGAGGCGGTCGTCGGGCCGTCGCTCGAGGTTCTCACACATCTGCCGCGCCATGTTGGCGATGTATCCGTGGCTGACCATGCAGGCCTTGGACGGCCCGGTCGTTCCGGCCGTGTAGACCAGGTGGCTGGTGCCGTAGGGGTCGATGTCGGCGTGCGCCGCCACCGGCGTACCGGCCGCGACCAGGTCGTCGAAACGCGACCGGGGTCCCTCACCCTGCCGCGCGTCGGATCCGCCGGTGCCGTCGGGGTCGTGCACGACGAACGGGACGGTGAGACCCGCCAGATGCAGGGACTCGGCCAGCAGCTCGGCGAACTCCTGTTCGGCCACGGCCAGGGCGGGTTCGCTGTCCGCCACCTGGTGGGTCAGGATCGCGCCCCTGTTGTTGGTGTTCAGCGGTACGAGGTAGGCACCGCAGAACGTGGCGGCCCACCAGGTGAGCAACGCGACCCGGCCGTTGCGAGCCATCAGCGCGATGCGGTCGCCCGGCCGGACGAACTCACTCAGGGAGCCCGCGAGTGCGCGCGCCTGGCGATCGAGTTCCTCGATCGTGAAGGGCTCTCGATCGAGGAAGACACGCATCCCGGGGTCGGTCTGCAGTCGCTTCTCCAGTGCGACGGTGACCGGGTCGGCGTTCACGTTCTCGTACTGCGGGCTCAACTGGTCGTCCCTTCCCGAGCCGCCCCCTACGGGGACAGGGCGCGGTTTGTACTCAATTGCGGTCCGTTCCCGAGTCGCCTCGGGCCACGGGTCGGTTCGTCTTGAGGTCGCCGATCAGGCCGACGGCGCGCGGGACCACCCGGTCGCGCCGTCGGTCAGCGACGTCTCGTCACTTCGTCAGCGCCACGCCGCGGAGGTCCCAGAGGCCGAGGTTCGCCCACGGCACGTTGTCCGCGCCCACCACCTTGTCGTTGTAGATCGCGGCGTTGGTCATGTTGCACAGCGGGATGAACCAGACCTGCTCGAGAGCCTTCCCCCACACCTCGCGGTACTTGGGCGCCCGCTCCTGCTCGGTCAACCGCGGGTCCGCCGCCTCCGTGGTGGTCTTCTTGATCAGCCCGGGGTCGGTCGCCAGACCGTAGCCGCCCAGCAGGTAGTTGTCCACGGTGCCCGCCGGGTCGATCCGCGGGTTGAACGTGTTGGACACCTCGAGCTGGAAGTCCCCGGCGATGAAGCGGGGTTCGAGTTCCGAGTTCGGCACGGGGTTGAGCTCCGCGTCGATACCCGCCTCCGTCATCGCGGCCAGGATGACATTGGCCGGCTGCTCGGTGTTGGTCCCCGCCGCGAAGGAGATGGAGACCTTGGCCCCGCCGACGCTCTGGACCAGCGCCTTGGCCTTGGCGGGGTCGTACGCGTAGGGGTAGGTGTATCCGGGGTCGGCCCAGGCGCTGTCCGCGGGGTACAGCGACCGGGTCGCCGTGCACTTCCCGGAGAACAGCGCGGTCACCTGGTTCGGGTCGATGGCGTGGGCGATCGCCTGGCGCACCTCGGGCTTGGCCAGGTCACCGTTGTCGGCGCGCAGCAGCACGCCCAGCACGTTGCGGAACGTCGTCGTGTTCTGCTGCAGGACTCCGGACTTCGCGAGCTGTTCCGCCTGGACCACATCGTTGGCCGAGCTCACGAAGGACAGGTCGGTCTGGCCGGTCTGGACACCCTTCAACCGGGTCGCCGCGTCGGGAACCCGCAGCAGCTCGATCCCGCCGAGCCGACCGGCGGCCGGGTCCCAGTAACTGTCGGCCTTCTTCACCACCACCTTCTCGTTCGGCACGAACTCGGTGACGATGTACGGGCCGGAGCCCGCCGTACCGGGGTTGTTCTTCAGGTCCGCGCCGGCCGCGATCGCCTTCGGCGACACCATCATCCCCGTGTGACCGGTGAAGACGGAGGGCAGCGCGACACCCGTCCCCTTCTTCAGCTTCAGGTGCACGGTGTGGTCGTCGACCACTTCGACGCCGGTGATGTCCTTGAGGTCGGCCTTGATGGTGCTGTCCGGCTGCGTCTGCCCACGCTCGATGTTGACCTTGACCGCTTCGGCGTCGAACGGCGCGCCGTCGTGGAAGGTCACGTCCTTCCTGAGCTTGAGCTCCAGGTAGGAGCCGTCCTTCGCGAAGGACCACTCAGTGGCCAGGCCGGGAATCACGGTGTCCTTGGCGTCCAGCATCAGCAGCCGGTCGTAGGTCAGCGCCAGATATGGATATCCACCCGGAACGTGCGTCACCGGGTCCAGGTTCTGGATCGGTGCGGACGAGGTGAACTTCAGCACCGCGCTGGGAGAGATGTCCCCGGCCGAGGCCGTACGCCCCGGAGCGGAGGCGGCCCCATCGGTGCCGGAACCACCGCAACCCGCGACGGCGGCCACAGCCGCGGTGGCCAGGGCCAGGCAACGCAGCCTCGTTCTGCCGATGACGCTCATACTCGTCCTTTCGCAAAAATGGTTCGGTTGGCCGGCCGTCGAGGAAGCGGTGTGCACCGGTAGAAGGGCAGGTGTCCCTCACAGGTGCCGATCGCGAGATGTGTCGGCGCAGCTCCGGTGTCGGGATGGCGCGGCGACTCCGGCCCTCACGCGGACGGCACGCCCGTGCGTATGGCCTGTCGCGACGTCAGCCGCTCACTTTTCGATATGTCTGCGCGATGGGCGCTGTCCTGCGCCGGCCACCACACGAATTCCTTCGGTTCGACCCGCCTGAGCCGCAACGGGGGGGAACAAGGTCCGGGGTCGCCGTACCGGATTCGCCAACCTAACAAGCGCTCGGTTGATAAGCTAGCACCAGGCCTCACCATCAATCAATAGTGCGGTGATGATCCTGTCCCGCAGGCGCGAGCACAGCCGTTCACCTGCCGAAAAGCCGCCCACGCGGCCCGCGGCGCGGGTCGCCGTACGGCCCCCGTACACGCGGGAACCGCGGACGCACACCGGGACCGGCGGGGGCCGGAGCGGCGCTTCCGCCCGGAGGACGGGCCGATCACGCGCCGTCCCGCCTAACCTCGATGAACAGGCCGCGGGCCTCCAGGGTGCGGCGCCCCTCGCACTCGATCCAGCCCTCGGCCACCGCCTTGCGCCCGGAGACCTCCACGATCCGCGAGCGCAACTCCAGCGGCCGGTCGAGCGGCGTCCCGTGCAGGAAACGCAGTTCAAGGCTGGCGGTGACCGACCGCTTGCCGCGCGCCTGCATCAGGACGCCGAGCATGCAGTCCATCAGACCGGCGCCGAAGCCTCCGTGGAGCAGGTCCGGCGGCCCCTCGTGCAGCGCGTTCGGCGTGAGCCGCGCCATGGCGCCGTCGCCGTCGAGATGGATTTCGAGGGGGATGCCGAGCGGATTGTGCGCGAACAGCGGCCACGAGCCGCCCCGCCCCGCGGCCAAGGCCGCGGCGGGTCCGCCGAACGGCGCGCGGACCACCCTGGTGCGGGTCCGCTTACCGAGCGTCCGGGCGACCTCGGTCAGGGCACGCTCGGCCGCCCGCATCTCATCGACGTCCAGGTCGGTGACGGCGGCGGCGAGCATCACCTCCCGGATGGCGGTGATCAGGTCGATCGATGCCCGCCGTCGCTCAGGCGTCACCTCGGCGAGCACGGTCCCGTGGGCAGGCTCGAACCGCTCAGTCATCCGGATTCCCTTCTCTCGTTGTGCTCCGCACCCGAACGCGAACACGCCGGAACGCACGGCCGGCCGAGGTCCGCCGTCATCGGCGCCGCCTTCGCGTACACCGAGCCGGAGCGTCGGTCCGCGCCTGGATCAGTCGTCCGTGCCGAGCACGATCGCGCTGTGCGGCACGGGCGATCCGCCGGTGACGAGAACGTGCTCGACCGGCTTCGCGGGCTGGTTGGTGGAGGTGCCGCGGATCAGGCGTACGCCTTCGGCGATCCCGTTGACGCCGTGGATATAGCCCTCTCCGAGCTGTCCGCCGTGCGTGTTGACGGGCAACCGGCCGTCGACCTCGAGGTTGCCGTCGGCGACGAAGTCCTTCGCCTCGCCGATGCCGCAGAAGCCGTACTCCTCCAACTGGAGCAGGACCATCGGGGTGAACGCGTCGTAGAGCACGGCGGCGTCGATCCCCTCAGGCCCGAGGCCCGCCTGGCGCCACAGTTGCTCGGCGACCAGGTTGACCTCGGGCAGCCGGTCGATGTCCGCGCGGGAGTAGCTGCTCATCGAGATCTGCTGCGGCCCGACGCCCTGGGCGGCCGCCCTGATCACGGCGGGCGGGTTGGGCAGGTCGCGAGCCCGCTCGGTGCTCACGATGACCAGCGCCTGCCCGCCGTCGCTCTCCTGGCAGCAGTCGAGCAGGCGCAGCGGCTCCGCGATCCAGCGGGAGTTCTGGTGGTCCTCCAGGGTGATGGGGCGCTGGTAGAACCACGCCTTGGGGTTGTTCGCGGCGTGCTTGCGCGAGAGCACGGAGATCCGGCCGAAGTCCTCACTGGTGGCGCCGTACTTGTGCATGTACAGCATCGCCAGGAACGCCTCCTGCTGCGCGGGTGTCAGCAGGCCGTAGGGGTTGATCCAGTTCCGGTACTCCTGGTCGGTGGAAGGGTTGTACGCGAACGGCGGCGGGCCGGCGCCGAAGCGGTGGCCGGACCGCTCGTTGAAGGCGCGGTACACCACGACCACGTCCGCGACGCCCGCCGCCACGGCGAGGGCCGCCTGCTGCACCGGGGCGCAGGCCCCGCCACCGCCGTGCGGGATCCGGCTGAAGAACGAGAGCTGGGGGATGCCGAGCGCGCGGGCGACGGCGATCTCCGGGTTGTTCTCCATGGTGAACAGGGAGAACCCGTCCACCTCCGCCACGTCGATGCCGGCGTCGTCCAGGGCCGCCAGCACGCACTCGCAGGCGAGCTGCCACTCGCTGCGGCCGGAGTTCTTCGAGAACTCGGTCGCTCCGATGCCCGCGATCGCCGCGGCACCGGAGAATCCGGCCCTGGTCACGCTGTGTCTCCTTCCGCCCGCGCCACCGTCACGTCGGTGGTCGCGTGGACTCGTCCTTCGTCGCCGCGGATGGGCGGCACCGTGCCGACCGTGCCGACCGTCCGGTCGTCCCGGTTCAACTCCGGCTCCCTCGGGGGCGCCGGAGCTGGGGCAGGATCTCGCCGTGGGCGTGTTCCGTGAAGCCCACCTCCAGCTCCATGCCGAACTCGAGTTCGTCGCGGTCGACGCCGGCGATGTCGGCGACCAGCCGGATCCCTTCCTCCAGGTCGACGAGGCCGACGGTCAGGGGGTAGTCGAACGCGTCGTCGCGGGGATAGTGGAGGACGGTGTAGCTGTGCAGCGTGCACCGTCGGCTGGACTCCACGGTGTCCCAGTCGAACGAACGGCACTCCGGGCAGACGGGTGCGGGCGGATGGCGCAGGACGTGGCAGTCCGCGCAGCGCTGGATCTCCAGCCGTCCCTCACGTGCGGCCCGGAACCAGAACTCGTTGTCCTGGGTCACCACCAGTCGCGGGACCGCGGTCCGCACGACGGTCTCCTCGTTCATACGACCTTCTCCTTCGGGGCCGAAGCGAACCTGAGGGGCCGGAACCGCTCGTTCGTCAGGGGTTCGCCGCCGACGCCCATGTACGCCTTCGGTCTTCATTTGAGCAAGCGCTTGATCGTGGATGCTAACACCCGCGTCGCGACCGAGAGCAAGAGGGCGTCACCAGGTGATCCGGGCATGCGGCGGCGGTGACCGGTGCCGCGGCCGGACGGGGTCCGCGTCCCGGCCGGACGGGTTCGCGTCTCGGCCGGACGGGTCAGGGAAGCAGCCTGCGCGTGGTCTCGTCGAGGATCCCGAGGGCCTCCTCGACATCGCGTCCCGCCGCCACCCCGACCATCGCGCCCAGGAACAGGCAGCTGAGGATCCGGGACGCCGACTCCAGGTCCTCCTCGGAGTGCCCCTGCGTGTCGCCCGCGCGCAGCGTCTCGCCGATCCATTTGGCACGTTCTGGGCCGAAGCCGACGGTCGCGTCGGTCTCGACCAGGGCGGGGCTGCAGACGACGTACGCGCGGTACATGGCCTGGTAGAGGAGCGGCTTCCGGCTCGCATCCCGCATGACGCGGCGGAACACCTGCACGAGCCGGTCGGCGGGGGTCTCACCGGCGGGCACCCGCTGGCGCAGCGTCTCGGTGGAGCGCACGCCGAGGGTCATCAACGCCTCGACCAGCAGCTGATCCTTGGAGCTGACGTGCTGGTACGCCGTGGGAACCGATACGCCCGCGCGGGCCGCGACCTGGCGGATGGTGACCGCGTCGTACCCGCCCTCCGTCGCCAGGGCGATCGCGGAGTCGATCAGCCGCTCCCTGGTGAGGGCCCTGGCAGGGGACAGGATCCGCTGGACGACCTGGGCCTGAGTTTCCATGCCCGCAGTGTAGTCCCGCGTCAACGCATGGATATACATCTGGTTGACACGTGTCTATTCACGCATCAATACTGACCGACCAGACGCTTGAGGAGTGACATGGATCTTCATGAGACCCCCGCCCAGCAGCGGCTCCGCCGAGAACTGCGGGCCTACTTCGCGACCCTGTTGCCCGCGGACGAGTTGCGCGAGGTACGCGAGGGAGGCGCCGGCGGCGACCGCTTCCGTGAGGTGGTCAGGATGCTCGGTCGCGACGGCTGGCTGGGGGTCGGCTGGCCCACGGAGTACGGCGGGCGTGGACTGACCGCCGAGGAGCAGTTCGTCTTCTACGACGAGATCCAGCGCGCGGGCGTGCCGTTCCCCCTGGTGACGATCAACACCGTGGGGCCGACGCTGATGGAGTTCGGCACCGAGGAGCAGAAGCGGAAGTACCTGCCTGGGATGCTCACCGGGGACATCGTCTTCGCCATCGGCTACACCGAGCCGGAGGCGGGCACCGACCTGGCCTCGCTGAAGACCCGGGCGGTTCCTGACGGCGACGGGTTCGTCGTCGACGGCCAGAAGACCTTCACCACCGGCGGCAACACCGCCGACTACGTCTGGCTGGCCTGCCGTACCGACCCGGACGCGCCCAAGCACAAGGGGATCTCGATCCTGATCGTGCCGTGCGACGACCCGGGCTTCAGCTGGAGTCCGATCAAGACGGTCGGCGGCATGAGCGTCACCGCGACGTACTACTCCGGCATCCGCGTCCCCTCCACCGAGGTGGTGGGCGAGGTGAACGGCGGCTGGAAGCTGATCACCGCCCAGCTCAACCACGAGCGGGTGGCCCTGGCCGCACTCGGCGGCCGGATGATCCAGCTCTGGGAGGAGACCCTCGCCTGGGCCCGGAAGGCCGGAGTGGCCGAGCGGCCGTGGGTGGCCCAGGAGTTCGCCCGCACCTACGCCAGGCTCGAGGCGATGCGGCTGATGAACTGGAAGCTCGCGGCCGCCATCACCCGTGGCGACCTGCCCGGAGCGATGGCCGGCGCCGCGAAGGCGTACGGCACCGAGACCCACATCGACGTGCAGCGCACGCTGACCCACATCCTCGGCACGGCCGGGCGGCTGCGTCCGGGCTCCACCGGGGCCGCCCTGGAGGGGCAGCTGGAGCAGATCTCGCGCCAGGGAATCGTGAACACGTTCGGCGGCGGCGTCAACGAGGTCCTGCGCGACATGGTCGCGACGCACGCGCTCGGGATGCCGCGGGTGAAGCGATGACCGCGCGGACCTACGAGGAGCGCCTGGCCGGGTTCGTCGGGCGGACGCTGAACGCGACCAGGTTCGGACCCGACCCGGTGAACGTGCCGATGATCCGCCACTGGGTCGAGGCGATGGACGACGCGAACCCGATCTACCTGGACGAGGCGTCCGCGCGGGCCAACGGCCGCGAGGGTGTGGTCGCGCCGGCGTCGATGACGCAGGCATGGGTGATGCGCGGCTACGCGGCCACGGTGCGTCCCACCGCCGCCGGCACCGGTGAGGTCGACGGCGCGCGGGAGCTCGTCGACCTGCTCGACGAGGGCGGCTACACCTCGGTGGTCGCCACCGACTCCGACTTCGAGTTCGTGCGCGAGCTCCGGCCGGGCGACCGCGTCAGCCTGGAGGAGGTCGTCGAGGACATCTCCGCGGAGAAGCGCACCGGACTCGGCGCCGGCCGATTCGTCACCACGCTGAAGATCTACCGCGACGCGGACGGCGAGGTCGTCGCCACCCAACGCTGGCGGACCCTCCGGTTCCGCCCGGCCCAGCACGATGTCGCGCCAGCGACCCACGAAGGGGAGAACTGATGGACTTCCAGCTCGATCCGGATCTGGCCGCCCTGCAGGCGCTGGCCGCCGAGATCCTGGAGGACAAGGCCACGGACGACCGGGTGCACGAGGTCGAACAGAGCGACGGGCGCTTCGACGAGGCGCTGTGGACGGAGTTCGCCCGTGCCGGTCTGCTCGGCGTCGCCCTTCCCGAGGAGTACGGCGGTGCCGGCCTGGGGCTCGCCGCACTCTGCGTCGTCCTGGAGGAGCAGGGCCGCAAGGTCGCGCCGATCCCGCTGTGGCCCGCGGGCGTCGCGGCGATGGCGGTCGCGGCCCACGGGAGTGACAAGCAACGTGCCGGGCTGCTGCCCGGCGCGGCCTCGGGAGAGCTGCGGATCGCGCTCGCCCTGGAGGAGTTCGACGGCGCCCGTCCCGAGCGCCCCGCCTGTACGGCGGCGGCCGACGGCGACGGCGTCCGGCTCACCGGCGTGAAGGCGGCCGTGCCCACGCCCTCGACGGCCGCCCACGTACTGGTCTCGGCCACCGGCGAGCACGGGCCCGGCCTGTACCTCCTGGACGCCGCCGCTCCCGGCGTGTCCTGGCAGTGGGGCGAGACGACCAGCCGTGACAGGACGGCGAACCTGCTTCTCGACGGCGCCCCCGCGACCCCGCTCGGCGGCGCCTCGGCCCTCACCTGGGTACTCCTGCGCGCCATGGTCGCGGTGTCCGCGGTGCAGATCGGTGTCGCCGAAGGAGGGCTGAGGCTGGGCGCGGCCTACACCTCCGAGCGGATCCAGTTCGGGCGGCCGCTCGGCAGTTTCCAGGCCCTGCAGCACCAGCTGGCCGACTGCTGGATCGACATCGACGCCATGCGGGTGGCGCTCTGGCAGGCGATCAGCGATCTCGACGGCGACGACCCTGCGGCCGAGCGGTCGGTGCGGGTGGCCAAGTGGTGGTCCGCGCAGGGCGGGTTGGACGTCGTGCACCGGGTTCAGCACGTGCACGGCGGCATGGGCGTCGACGTGGATTACCCGGTGCACCGTCATTTCCTGTGGGGCAAGCAGCTGTCCGGGACCCTGGGCGCGCCGGGCACGGTCCTCGCCGACCTGGGCGAGCTCCTCGTGGCCGGGGAGACCGCGTGAGCGGGGCCCGTACGGCGGACGGTGTGAGCGTCGGCGACGAGATGCCCGCCCTGGCGATTCCGCTCACCCGCACCATGATCGTGGCCACCGCCGTCGCGAGCCGGGACTACCAGGACGTGCATCACGACCCCGATCTCGCCGTGGAGCGTGGGTCGAAGGACATCTTCATGAACATCCTGACCACCAACGGTCTCGTCGACCGGTTCGTCACGTCCTGGGCGGGCCCCGGCGCGGTGGTGAAGCGCATCAGAATCCGCCTGGGAGCGCCCAACTACCCCGGCGACACCATGACGCTGACCGGATCGGTCACCGAGGTGGACGGGTCGCTGGTGACGCTCGCCGTACGGGGTGAGAACGCTCTGGGCGTGCACGTCCACGGCGACGTCGTGGTGCTGCTCCCCCACGGGACCGCCTGAGCGGCCCGGGACGGGTGCCGCCGTCACGTTGACGGCTCAGCCGGTCGCCCTCTAGCCTCCCAATCAAGTGCTTGCTTGAGAGGATGCGATGGTGACCGACTTCGCGGGTCTGGCCGGTGCGGCGATCGTCTCGGGAGGGTCCGGCGGCATCGGCCGGGCGATCTGCCTGGCACTGGCGCGGGCCGGCTCGGCCGTGGCCTTCACCTACCGGTCCAACGACGAGGCCGCGGGCCGGCTCACCGCCGAACTCTCCGAACACGGCCAGACCGGCACCGCGACCAGGCTCGACCTCGGCGACGCCGCGGCCACGGCCGCCTTCGTGGAGGAGGTCGCCGACCGGTTCGGCGCGGTGCACACGCTCGTCCACGCGGCGGGCCCGCACGTTCCGATGACCCATCTCTCCCGCGTCACACCGGCGGTGATGCGGGAGCAGGTCGAACAGGACCTCCTGGGGTTCTACAACCTCATCCATCCGACGCTCCCCCACCTGCGGCACTCCAAGGGGTCCGTCGTGGCCGTCACCACGGCCGCCACCACCCGGTACCCCAAGCGCGACGGGCTCTCCTCGGTGCCGAAGGCAGGCATGGAAGCCCTCGCCTGGGCGCTGGCCGCCGAGGAGGGACGGTTCGGCGTACGCGTGAACTGCGTGGGCCCCGGCATGCTCACGGACGGGATGGCGAGCCGTCTGATCGCCTCGCGGGAGCTCGACGAGGTCGCGCTGGACGTGGCGCGCGCGAACATCCCCTTGGGCCGCTTCGGCACCGCCGAGGACATCGCCCAGGCGGTGCTCTTCCTCGCCTCCCATCGAGCCGGCTTCATCAGCGGCCAGAAGATCGATGTCGACGGCGGCTACGGCGTCTGACCGCCGGCGAGGCGCCGCGCCACCGGCTACGTGCCCAGTCTGAGCGTCGTACGCTCGCCGACTCGATGGGCCTCACCCTCACACTCCGCCCGGTGCGGACCCCGGGGCGAGATACGCCCGGTCCACCCGGAGGTCGCGCGACCGATGTGGCCACGGCGCGTGACGGGCGACCAGCCGGGGAACAGTTCCTTCCCGACACGCCGGGCGGCGGCGAGCACGACCGGGGCGATGGGCTCGACCAGGAGGTTGCGCCCGATCGCCGCGATGGCGCCCGCCGGGCCGTCCGGACCGAGGATCGGGGCGGCGACCGCGTTGATCTCGGTGCCTCGCGGGGTTCCGTGGACGACCGACAGCCCGTGACGGCGCCGGGTCTCGTTGAGCTCACGGTGGATCCTGAGGAGGAGCGACGGAGAGGGCTCCCCGATCTCCAGCCGGATCATGGCCTCCACCCGCTCGGTCGGCAGATAGGCCAGCATCGCGCGTCCCGCGGCGGTTCCCAGGGCTGCGTAGCGCGACCCGACCCTGGAGGGGATCGACCGCCCGGCGACGCCGCCGATCTTGTCCACATAGTGCATGCCGAGCCCCTCAAGGACGCCGAGGTGCACCACCGCGCCGGTGACGGCATGCAGATCGTTCAGTGCCACGGCGGCGGCGTTACGCAGATCACTGTGGTCGGCCCGCCGGGCGCTCATGCCGTACACCCGGCTGCCGATCCGGTAGCCGCGCTCATCGTGCTCGAGCCACCGCAGTTCCACGAGTTGGCTCAGGATGCGAAACGCAGTGGAGCGGGGAAGCCCGGTTCGCGTGGTGACATCCCCGAGGAAGAGACACTCGGGCCCTTCCAGGAAAACGTCGAGAATCTCGGTCATCCGCCCGAGCACAGATCGTCGGGAGTCCTCGCGGTCCTTCGCGGCGACGGCGCTCGTATCCGAGGCGTCGGTCTCAAGAAGATTCAAGGCGCACCTCTCTCGCTGCTTTCAATCAACCTAGCAGTTGCTTGGTAATGCGATGCACGAGCCCTCGGTGTTCCCTACGGCAAGGCCCGGGCCGCGGCCATAAGGCCACCTGGGCCATAAGGACACCTGAAGGAGGCCGTAAGGAGCGTCCGGCACTGTGGATCTCGTCGGAAGCGACATACGAGACCCGAGAGAGGGCAGCCACGATGCGGTTCCACCAGTTCGGGGTCGACACCGACGCCGAACAGGCCGAGCGGGCCAAGGCGGGCCGGCTGGAGTTCTTCGACCGCCTGGCCGAGCACCTGGCGGTTCAGGACACGTCGTCGAAGGTCAGCTCGCGGCCGTGGGCGTAGGCGGCGGCGAACGCCTCCTCCCCCAGCGCGTCCCTGGCCCTGCCGGCGATCCGCCGCACCTCGTCCTGCTCGGAGTGGGAGGCCGGGGTGCGGTGCGCCTGCCTGGCCGCGTCCGCCAGGCCGAGCAGCCGGGCGCACTGCTCCGGCGCCGACGTGGCGGCCAGTCCCTCCACGGTGTACGCCGTCGTACGGGGGTCGCCGACCTTCCTCGCGACGGCGAACGCCTCCTGGAACAGCGCGCGGGCACCCTCGGCGTCGCCGCGCGACTCGTGCGCGAAGCCCAGCTCGACCAGGGTGGTGGGCAGGAACAGCGGGGGCTCCCCATCCCGCGGCACCCCGTCGAGCAGGTGGTTCAGATGTTCTTCCGCCAGCTCCAACCGGCCCGCCCGGCGGGCGGAGTAGCCGTATCCCATCCCGGCGAAGACCTGTCCCTCCCGGTAGCCCTGACCGGTGGCCAGGCGCAGCGCCCGGCCGCAGTGCTCCATGGCCTGGTCGTAGTCACCGGTGTTCATGGCCAGCCAGCCGAGCCACGACAGCCGCCGCACGGTGTCCGGCCACAGCCCGAGCTCCTCGGCCGTGCGCAGGCCCTCGGCGAACAGCCGGGTGGCCCACTCGTAATCGCCGCGGATCTCACCGAGCCCGGCGAGCCACTCGGTGGCCTGCAACCGGCCCCATCCGTCGCCCAGCTCCCGGAACAGCTCGGCGCTCTCGCCGCCGTCGCGTTCCAGGGCCTCCAGGTCGCGCAGGGTGAAGGCGTCGCGGGCCCGCCTGCTCAGGGCCGCCGCCACGCCCCACCGGTCGCCGACCTCACGGAACGTCGCCAGCGCGGCGTCGACCAGGGCCCGCGCGGACGGCTCGTCGGTCAGGCCCAGCGCGACGAACCACTGCGCCCTCGCCCGCTCACCGGGATCGGCGATGTCCAGGGCCGGCTCCCAGTCGACGTCCTCACCGAGCAGCAGGGCGAACCCGGCGTGCCAGGCGCGCGCCCGCGCCCGATCAGCGGCGGGCGCGCCGCCCTCGGCGGCCAGCGCCGCCTCCAGCCAGCGCCGCCCCTCGCCGAGCCGGCCACGGAGGAACCAGTACCACGCCAGCGAGTTCACCAGCCGCAGGGCGCCGGCCGCGGGGGCGGCGTCGAGGGCGGCCCGAAGATTCGCGGCCTCGACGTCCAGCCGCCGCATCCAGTGCGCCTGCTCGGCCCCCCGCAGGTGCGACTCGGCCCGTACGGCGAGCGTCACGTAGTAGTCGACGTGCGCCTGCCGAACCGGCTCCGCCTCACCCGCGTCGTCCAGCCTGCGCAGGCAGTAGGCCGCCACCGACTCCAGGAGCCGGTAACGCACCCCCGACGGCCCCTCCACGGCCACCACCAGAGACCGGTCGACCAGCCGCGCCAGCATCTGGAGCACGTCGATCCCGGCTTCGGCGCACACCTCCTCGGCCGCCTCCAGCGTGCAGCCGTCGGCGTGCACGGCCAGTCGGCGCAGCACGACCCGTTCAGCGTCGGTGAGGAGCGTCCAGCTCCAGTCGATCATCGCCATCAGGGTCCGCTGGCGCGCCGGGGCCCCGCGCTGGAAGCCGGTCAGCAGCCGGAACCGGTCGTCCAGCCTGGCCACGAGCTCCTGGATCCCGAGCGCCCTGACCCGGGTCGCGGCCAGTTCCAGCGCCAGCGGGATGCCGTCCAGCCTGCGGCAGAGCTGCGCGACCGCGGCGGCGTTCCCGGCGTCGAGCGTGAACCCGCGAGCCGCCGCGGTCGCCCGTGCCATGAACAGCCGCACGGCGTCGGCCTTCGCCACCGTGAGCGGCTCGGACCCCTGCGGCAGTTCCAGCGCGGGCACGCTCCACAGCACCTCGCCGGACACGTTCAGCGGCTCGCGGCTGGTCGCCAGGATCCGCAGTCCGGGCGCGGAACGCAGCAGCACCTCGGCCAGCTTGGCGGCCTGGTCGACCACATGCTCGCAGTTGTCGAGCACCAGCAGCGGCCGCAGGTCACGCAGCGCCTCGACGAGCCGTTCCTGGGAACTCGCGGACTCCTCGCGGATGTCGAGCGCGACGAGCACGGCCTCGGCCAGAGACGGCGTGTGCCGGTCATAGGGGGCCAGCTCCACCAGCCACACGCCGTCGGGATGCGCGCCGGCCGACTGTCTGGCCACCTCCAGCGCCAGGCTGGTCTTCCCCACGCCTCCCGGTCCGGTGAGGGTGACCAGCCTGCCCGCCTCCAGCAGGGCGCGCACCTCGTCCACCGCCCCGCCGCGGCCGATCAGCTCGCCGACCGCGGCGGGCAGGTTCGTCACCGGACGTTCGGCCCTGCCGCTCAGCGCGGGGTCCTGCCGCAGGATCCGCGCGTACAGCTCGGCCAGCTCGGGCGACGGATCCAGCCCCAGTTCGTCGGCGAGCCGCTCGCGCAACTCGCCGTAGGCGGCGAGCGCCTCGCTCTGCCGTCCCGCCCGGTACAGCGCTTTCATCTGCACCGCACGCAACCGCTCCCTGAGAGGATGCTCGGCGACGAACTCGGCGACGTCCACCTGTTCACCCGCCGCCAGCCGTACCTCCGCGAGTTCCTCGACGGCGGCGAGCCGAGCCTCCTCCAGACGCGCGATCACCGGACGGAGGAACGCGAAGTCGGCGAAGTCCGCGAACGCCGCCCCCCGCCACAACCCCAGCGCCTCGGCCGGCCTGCGCTCCTCCACCAGCCGCGCGAAACGCGCGGCGTCCACCGCGTCCTGGCCGACCTCCAGCGCGTAGCCGGGGGCGCGCGAGACCACCAGCGTCTTCCCGCCCGGCTCGGCCTCCTCCAGCGCGCGGCGCAACTGCGAGACCCGCACGTGCAGTGCCGCCGCCGGGTTGCCGGGCGGGTCGTCGCCCCACAGGTCCTCGACCAGCCGGTCGGCGGAGACGACGCGCCCCTCGTGGGCGAGCAGGTCGGCGAGCAGCGCGCGCACCTTCAGGCCGGGGATGGTGACGGCCTCGCCCGCGTCGGTCCACGCCGTCACCGGCCCAAGCACTCCAAAGCGCATACGACCGACCTTAAGGGCGTAAGAAGGATCGCCGAAGCTCGTTTCGGCACGGTGAACCCGTGAACACACCACCTCCGCGGATCGGCGTGATCCCCTCCTCTCGCGGCGAGCGGCGAGCGGCGAGATGAAAGGATCGAGTATGTACAACGAACACCTGCTGGCGGGCGCCGCGCGCGGGGACGCCGCCGCCGTCCGTGACGCACTCCGGTCCGGGGCGGACGTCGAGGCCCGCGACGGGCGACGCCGTACGGCACTGTTGCTCGCCGCGGCGGCCGATCACGTCGAGGCGGCCGAAGTACTGGTCGCGGCGGGCGCGAACCCGAACGCGCCGGACTTCAAGCACGACACACCCTGGCTGGTCACCGGTGTCACCGGCAGCGTGGCGATGCTCAGGACCCTCCTCCCGGCCGGGCCCGACCTGACCGTACGGAACCGCTACGGAGGCGTCTCCCTCATCCCGGCCTGCGAACGCGGGCACGTGGACTACGTCCGCGAGGTGCTGAAGACCGGCATCGATGTCGACCACGTCAACGACCTCGGCTGGACCGGCCTGCTTGAGGCGGTCATCCTCGGCGACGGCGGCGCCCCGTACCAGGAGATCGTCGGCCTGCTCGTCACGGCGGGCGCCGACGTCGACCTCGCCGACCGCGAAGGCGTCACCCCGCTCGGCCACGCCGTCGCCAGGGGCCAGACCGAAGTGGCCGACCTGCTCCGCGCTGCCGGGGCGCACTGACCCGTCCTCGTCCTCCGCCGCGATCGATCCGGTCGTCACCCGCGGCCCCGACCGCCCGCGCGCCTCCAGGCGGCCGGAGCCGGGGCCGCCCGCGCGTTCGGCACGCGTACCGGCCGAGCATCGCCGCATATGCTGGTCGCCATCCTGACCTGCGTCTTCGAATCCGCTTCCGGCGGCCTCGCCGTTCACCGGGGCCGCTCGGGAGGGTTCTGCGGCATCGGGTGCCGGTGGCCGGGGCGGTGACGGTGAGTCGCCCGCCGTCCACCGCTCGGCGTCCACGTGACCTGTGATCAAGGAGTTTCGTGCTTTCCAAGCGTCTCCGCCTC
Source organism: Microtetraspora glauca (assembly GCF_040656155.1). Classification (NCBI taxonomy): domain Bacteria; kingdom Bacillati; phylum Actinomycetota; class Actinomycetes; order Streptosporangiales; family Streptosporangiaceae; genus Microtetraspora; species Microtetraspora glauca. Next base: position 142,245 of record NZ_JBFALK010000011.1, on the reverse strand, counting down.
CCCGTCCTCCTCATCGTGGCGACCGGTCTGCTCGGGATCGCCGCGCGGACGCCCGAGGTCACCCGGCAGGACCTGCGCGTCGACGAAGCCCTGGAGACCCTGCGCACTCCCACCCTGACGGCGGTCGCCGACGGCCTCAACGTCGCCTTCGGACCTGTGGTGGGCGTGTGGATCATCGTGTCGCTGGCGGTCACGCTCGCCGTGATGGGGCGCGTTCGTACGGCGGTCCTCGTCACGCTGATGGTCATGATGGGCTGGACCACCAGCTCGATCTTCAAACAGATCATCGCCCGGCCTCGCCCGCCGGTGTCGGGCCAGCTTCTCCACATGATCGGCCATGACAGCTTTCCCAGCGGGCATGTCACCCTGACGCTCTCGCTGGCCATCGCCGCCGGCTTTCTCGCCGCCGGCACCCGCCGGTTCCCGCTCGTCGTGTCCGTGGGCGCCGTTCTCGTGGCCGCCCAGGCCGTCGCTCGCATGTATCTCGGTGTCCACTACCCCACCGATGTCATCGGTTCGATGCTGGCCGCCGGTGCCGGAACCTCGGCCGTCATCGCCCTGAGGAGCGGCATCGACCGCTGGATCGGCCGGACGCCGATCAGCCATGGATCCCCCGGCGCCGCGGACCGACGAGGATCGCGGAACGCGGACGATGGCGCCTGAGAACACTCCGGGAACCGTGCGGGCCCGACCTTTACGTAACCTGAACGCCGCGCGTCAGCTTCACGGGGACACCGAGAGAGCAGGTGATACTGACCGGGTGACGGTCTACCGCGTCCTGGTCGTCGAGGACGACCACGGGCTTCGCGACGTTGTCGCCCGCGGCCTGCGCGAGGAGCACTTCGAGGTGCTCACCGCCGCCGACGGGGCAGCGGCGCTGCGGGCCGTCCAGGACGGGGTGGACGCGGTCGTCCTCGATATCGGCCTGCCGGACTCCGACGGTCGTGATGTGTGCCAGGCGATGCGGGCGTCGGGCGTCGACGTCCCCGTGGTCTTCCTCACCGCCCGCGACAACCTCACCGACCGGCTCTCCGGTTTCTCCGTGGGCGGCGACGACTATCTCGGCAAGCCGTTCCATCTGGCCGAGCTCGCGGCCCGGGTTCGCGCGGCCCTGCGCCGAGCGGGGCGAGAGCCGTCCGTCGAGGTCGAAGGGGTGCGGCTCGACCCGGTCAGGCACCTCCTGGAGGTGGCGGGAGTGCCGGTGGCCCTCACTCCCACCGAGTTCCGGCTGCTGGCCTGCTTGATGGCGTCCCCCGGCGCCGTGGTACGCAGACGGGTGCTGCTGCGCGCGGCCTGGCCCGAGGGAGCCCAGGTCAGTGACAACACCCTGGACCAGTATCTGGCCCGGCTGCGGCGCAAGCTGCGTGAGGTGAACAGCCGGCTGGGCATCGGCACCGTCCGCGGTGTGGGGTACCGCTTCGGATGAGGCGGCTCCGGACGACCACGCCGTGGCGCGTTCCAGGGCCGGGCACGCTACGCGGCCGCCTCGCCCTGCTCGCCCTGATCGCCACAGCGCTCTGGGTCGCCCTGCTCACCGGGGGGTTCAACCTCGCCCTGTCCGCGCGTCTGGGTGACCAGGCCGACGCCCTGTTGCGTACCCGGGCGGCGGCCGTGGCGGCCACCCTGGAGACACGGCCGGACGGCGGCATCGTCGTCCACGAACCGGCGGACGACGGCGCGCTGGACGCGGGCATCTGGATCTACCAGGGCGACCGCGCGATCGAACGGCCCAAGGCACCCCGGGGGCTGCAGCGACAGGCGGATCGGCTCGCGGGACACGGCAAGGTCTTCACGGAGACCGCCGGACCCCACGCGTCGCGGCTCTACGCCCTGGCCGTCCACGCTCCCCACAACCGCGGGCGGCAGGTCGGGACCGTCGTCGCCTCGGTCGGCCTCGACCCGTACCGCAGCATGGCCCGCGCGGCACTCGCCGGCTCGGCGGTCCTCGGACTGTTGCTTCTCGGCGTGGTCTATCTCGTCACCCGCGCGATCGTCGGCCGGGCCCTTCGGCCGGTCGCCGAGATGAGCGCGCAGGCGGCGCGATGGAGCGAGGGCGGCGCCGCCGAGCGGTTCGGCGTGGCGGGCCGTCCGGACGAGCTCGCCTCGCTCGCCGCCAACCTCGACGAACTGCTCGACCGGCTGGCCTCCGTCCTGCGTCACGAGCAGCAGCAGTCCGCCGAACTCTCGCACGAACTGCGGACTCCGTTGGCCCGCATCGTCGCGGAGACCGACTGGCTGACGGCGCGGCGCAGGGACGCGACCGCGCAACGGGCGTCCCACGCCGCGATCGCGTCAGCCGCGGCGACGATGCAGCGGATCTGCGAAACGCTGCTGTCCGAGGCCCGCACGCGATCGGCGTCGGTGCCGGGGCGTTGCGCGTTGCCCGAACTCGCGCGTGATCTCGCTCGACGCTGTGCCGAGGAACATCCGCGGGCGGCTCCCGTCGTCGTTCGTGGCGGCGCCGTGACCGCGGGGGTCGCGGCGAGCGTCGCGGAGCGCATCCTGACCCCGCTGCTGGACAACGCCCGCCGCTACGCCATACGGACGATCACGATCGAATGCGCGCAGGTTCCCGGCGGCGTCGAGGTGGCCGTCGCCGACGACGGGCCGGGGGTTCCCCCGGACGTCGGCCCGGCCGTCTTCGAGCCGGGCCGCCGCGCGCACCCCGCCGACGGGCACGACGGCGCGGGTCTCGGACTCGCCCTCGCGCGGCGCCTCGCCCGAGCGGCCGGCGGTGACATCCACCTGGCCCCGTGCCCGGCGGGTGCGCGATTCGTGGTGAGGCTGCCCGCCGGGTGACACCCGCCGCCCGGTCCGATCCCGTACACCGGCCGCGTCCGGCCGCTGCGGAGTCAGGACCCTCCTGCCGGCTGCCGTACGGATTCGTCCTTCCGGGTGATGCTCAGGTAGACGACCAGGCACAGGATCGTGGCGAGGAAGAGGCCGCTGGTCGTCACCGTGCCCAGGCCGAGACCGCCGTCGTCCTGAGACTGCGACAGGTAGTCACCGATGGAGGCCCCGAAGGGGCGGGTCAGCACGTACGCGATCCAGAATGCCGGGACGGCGCCCAGCCTGAGCCGGAGATGGGTGGCGGTCACGATCGCGATCAGCCCGCCGAAGAGGATCGCGCTGACCGCGTAGCCCACGTCCAGCCGCTCTGCCACGAGGTCGCCCGCGGCTGTGCCGAGCGCGAAGGTGAACAGGATGGCCAGCCAGTAGAAGGCCTCCCGCCGGAGCGTGGAGATGGTGTGGATGGAGAGGGTCCTCTCACACGCGTACCAGGCCACGAAGGTGGCGGCCAGCAGAGCGCCGAAGACGAGAGTGGTCGCCTCCAGGGCCACGCCGAGATTGTCCGTCAGGTTGTCGCTCACCAGCGTGCCGACGACGCTGATCAGGACGACCGCGAGCCAGTAGACGCCCGGCACGTACCTCTTCGCCGAGAACTGGAAGACCAGGGCGAGGACGAGCAGCGCGGCCATGACGGCGGACGTGTAGGTCAGGCCCAGCCCCAGGTTCTCGTTCAGGAAGTCCGCCGCGGTCTCCCCCACGGTGGTGCAGAGGATCTTGATGATCCAGAAGTAGAGGGTGACCTCGGGAACCTTGTTGAGCGTCCGGTGGCCCACGGAGTGGTGCCGGGGCCTTTCGTATGAGGTGGTCATGGCGCCCCAGCCTGGCAGCGGCCACCTGAACGCGACCTGATCGCGTGTTCCGTGGGGCCGGCCCGGGCGCCGGCCCACCCCACGGACCTTCGCGGAGACGGCGTCAGACGATCGCGCTCGCCGTTCGCTCCGCGTCGGGCGGTGCCGTCCGCCCGCGCTGCCGCCACATCGTGTAGACGATCAGCGCGGCCAGGACGGCCATGAGCACCAGTGAGGAGCCGATGGTGCCATAGCCGAGGCCGCCCTTGGCGGTGGGCTTGCTGAAGAAGTCGCCCACGGTCGCACCGAGCGGGCGGGTCAGCACGAACGCCGTCCAGAACAGCAGTGTGACCGAGACCGGGGTGAGGTACCTGGCGATGAGGATCAGCACCAGCAGGCCCGCGATCAGGAACGCTCCTCCGGAGTAGCCGAGGCCGGAGTCGTCGGCCAGGAAGTCTCCGAGGGACGTGCCCAGCGTGTTGGAGAACAGGATCGCCGTCCAGTACAGCAACTCGCCCCCGAACGTGCTGATGCGTTCGACGTGGAAGGAATGGCCGCTGAACCTCCAGATGAGGAACACGGTGGCGAGCGCCGTGATGAGGAGCAGAGCGCCCCTGGCGTAACCGAGCCCGGCCGTGCGGTTCATGAAGTCCGACATGGTCGTCCCGGCCGTGCTCGTCGAGAGGATGACCGTCCAGTAGAGCACCGGATGAAACCTCTTCGCCCTCAGCTGCGTGACGAGACTGACGAGGAATAGCCCGACCAGGATCATCGAGCTGACGGCATAGCCGACGTTCAGCGTCTGAGCGAGAAGGTCACCACCCGTTTCCCCCAGTGTCGTGGCCGCGATCTTCATGATCCAGAAAGCCAGGGTGACCTGCGGAAGCTTCGTCATTTTCCCCATCCCTGTCCGAGGCGCGCACGCAGACATCACGCGGATGTCAGGGCGAATGCCGCGTGCCCACCATGGAGACGACCGGAAGCGCTTCGGCGGGCCCGGCCCCTCGCACGGATCCGCCGCCAGGAGCGTAGGTCGGCCGGGCTGAAATCAACCTGAGCGGCGCACACGTCATCGGCGTCAGGACGGGCGTGACGTGCGCGTACTCCCCGTCAGCTCCGTCCCGGCGCGCCGCGCACCAGGCCGTCGCAGTGCACCCGCCGCCTAGCCGCTCAGAACCGCGCCGTCCGGGGCCGGACGGGGCTGCGTGACGTACTCGACGAACCTGGCGGCGGCGGACGTGGCGGGCGGCGACGGGCTCCAGGCCAGGCCGATGGGGCGGTGCTGCGCGGGGATCAGGGGACGGTAGACGGGGTCGTCGTGCTCCAGTACGGCGGGCCGGGGCAGGACGCCCACACCGAGGCCGGCGCCGATGAGGCCGCGCATCGTGGCGATCTCCTCGCTCTCGAACGCGATGATCGGTTCGAACCCGGCCTGGTGGCAGAGCCTGTCGATGACCCGGCGCAGGTCGGTGGTGGGGGCGAAGGCGATGAACGGCTCGTCGCGCACGTCCCTGAGCGCGAGCCCGGGAACGACGGCGAGCGGATGCCCGGCGGGCAGGGCGATGCACAACCGCTGTTCGTGCAGAGCGTGCCAGCGCGCGCCGTCTCCGGCCGGAGGCGGGGTGACCAGGGCCGCGTCGATGTCGCCCTGCTGCAGCCAGGCGAACAGCTCCCTGGCGAAGCCCTGGTGCAGCTCGAACCGGATGCCGGGGGTTCCGGCCCGGTAGTCACGGAGGATCCCGGGGACCAGCCAGCGCCCCACCGAGTGCAGGAACCCGAGCCTGATCAGGCCGGTGTCGGGGTTGGCCAGGGCGTCGACGCGGCGGCGCGCGGCGTCCAGCTCCGCGACGGCGCGGGCGGCGTGCTCCAGGAACAGTTCGCCGAACCGGTTGACGGTGAGCCTGCGCCCGTGCCGGTGGAACAGTTCGACGCCGAGCTCGCTCTCCAGGCGGGCGAGCGCGCGTGACAGCGTGGACTGGTTGACGCCCTCCATCGCCGCCGTGTCGCGCATGTTCTCCGTGTCACACAACGACAGGAACCAGCGCAGTGCCTGAACATCCATCCAGCGATGATGCGCAATACGCATCAGTGCCGTCAAATTGTGAATTTTGAGCATCAGCGGCGTACCGGCAGGATCGCAGGGTGATGTCGACCCTCGGATCGAGCCGGCGGATCAGGTGCGGCCTGATGCTCGGCGGCCTGGCGAACTTCCTGGCGCTCTACTACGTCCAGCCGCTGCTGCCCGCCATCGCCGAGCGCTTCGACGTGTCGGCGTCGCAGTCGACGGCGGCGCTGTCGGTGGCCACGATCACGCTGGCGATCGCGCTGCTGTTCGTCGGCCCGATCTCGGACGCCGTCGGCCGGGTGATGATCATGCGGGTCTCGCTGACCGCCTCGGCGCTGCTCGGCATCGCCGCCGCGTTCGCCCCCACCTGGCACAGCCTGCTGGTCATACGGGGACTGCAGGGCATGGCGCTGGCGGGGTTGCCCGCGGTGGCCCTGGCGTACGTGCGCGAGGAGGCGCCTCCGGACGCGCACCTGCGCGCGAACGCGACCTACATCACGGGTACGGCCCTCGGCGGGGCGGCCGGCCGCCTGCTCCCTGGACCGTTCCAGGCATTGTGGGGGTGGCCGGGCGCCAACGCCGCCGTGGGTGGGCTCGCCCTGGCGTGCGCGGTCGGGTTGTGGATCCTGCTGCCGCCGTCACGGCGATTCGAGCCGGCCAGCCCACGGCCGCGGGACCTGCTGCGCAACACCGGCCTCACCTTGCGGGATCCCGCCATCATGGCGCTGTGCCTGGTCGGCGCGGCCACCATGGGGGCGTTCGTGGGACTGTGCAACGCCCTGACCTTCCGCCTGGAGGCCGCGCCGTACCTGCTGGGCGGGGCGGGGGCGCTGGTGTTCCTGGCCTACCCGGTGGGGATCCCGGCGCCGCACGCCGCCGGGCGCCTGGCCATGCGGCGGGGGCGGGGACGGGCCGCCCTGCTCGGCGTCGTCGTCCTGCTCGCGGGGACCCTGCTCACCGCGTCGCCCAGGCTTCCCGTGATCGTGACCGGTCTCGGCGTGCTGACCTTCGCCTTTCTCGGCACCCACTCCCTGGTCAGCGGCTGGGTGTCGGACCGGGCGCAGCGGGTCGGGGTCGGCGTCGGACAGGCCGCGGGCCTGTACCTGCTCGCCTACTACGCCGGGAGTTCGGCGTTCGGCGCGTTCGCCGCCCACCAGTGGCAGGTGGAGGGATGGTCCGGCGTGATCGCCGTCTCGGCGGCCCTGGCCCTCGCCGCCGGCCTCCTGGTGATCCTCGCCCGGCGTCTCGACGTCGCCCGGAACGCCTGAGCGCGTCGCGCGGTCAGACGCGGAGCGGAGGCGCCCCGGAGACCGTACGCGGCCGGGCCCCGATCGCGCCGGACACGGGCTACGCCGATGTGGGCGGGAAGGCACCCATCGCCGTCGCGGCCTTTCGCATGATCCGCGTCATCGTCGTCAGCTCGTCGGGGTCGCAATGGTCGATCAGGTAGGCGCGTACGACGGCCAGGTGTCCGGGTGCCGTCCTCTCCAGGCAGCGCGTACCCTCGTCGGTGAGCACCGCCATGACGCCCCGATCGTCCGAGGGGCAGGAGGTCCGCTCGACCAGGCCCTTCTTCTCGAGCCCGCCGACCTGGTAGGTGAGCCCGCTCTTGGAGACGACCACCATTCGGGCCAGTTCGGTCATCCGCATCGCCCGGCCGGGAGCGGACGAGAGCCGGACGAGGATCTCGTACTGGTCGTGGGTGAGGCCCGAGTCGGCCTTCAGTTGCTCTTCGATGCGCCGTTCCAGCAGGTGTGAGGCGGTGAGATAGGCGAGCCAGGCGTCCAGCTCCCTCTCGTCGAGCCAGGGGGTTTCCTTCACTCCCCCAGTCTAGGGGTTTGTTCGAATCCGAACTATTGGCTATGGTGGTTCAAATTCGAACCAAAGGAGTAGGTCGATGCTCGAACGGATTCGCCCCCTGGCCCTGCTGATCGGCCGGGTCGGCATCGGGGTCGTCTTCCTCGTCCACGGCTGGCAGAAGTTCACGACCATGGGGCTGTCCGGCACCACGGCGTTCTTCGAGCAGATCGGAGTGCCGCTTCCCGGGCTGGCGGGCCCGGCGGTCGCCGTGCTGGAGGTCGCCGGCGGGCTCGCCCTCATCCTCGGCGCGGCCCTGCCGCTCGCCGGAACGCTGCTCGCACTGGACATGGTCGGCGCGATCGTGTTCGTGCACGGCGCCAACGGGTTCACGGCGGACAAGGGGGGCTACGAGTTCGTGCTGGCCCTCGCCGTGGCCGCCGTGGCGATCGGCTTCAGCGGCGGCGGCTCGCTCGCCCTCGACGCCCTCTGGCAGCGGCGGCGCACCCCCGCGGCTCTCTGACGCCACCGTGCCTCCGGCGGAGATCGGGCACCGGCGTCCCCTCGCCGCGCGCGGGATGACGTGCCTGTCCGCCCAGCCCCACGCTCGTCCGGGCATGTTCCGAAATCGGTGGGCAACCTGACGGGTCCACGCGCCATCTAACGGGTGTGAAGATCGAAGGACTGCGCCCGGGGGATCCGGTGCGGCTGGGGGACTACTGGCTCGCGAGCAAGCTCGGATCCGGTGGTCAGGGAGTCGTCTACGAGGCCTACGACGAGGCCGCCAATCGGGTCGCGATCAAGGTCCTGCACGCCTACCTCGCCGGAGACTCCGCCTTGCGGCGGCGGTTCGTCAAGGAGGTGACCGCGGCCGAGCGGGTGGCGTCGTTCTGCACGGCACGCGTTCTCGGCCACGACCTCGAAGGCGAACGTCCGTACATCGTCAGCGAGTTCGTCGCCGGACCGAGCATGCGCAGGGCGGTGATCGAGGGGACGGCGTTCACCGGCGACGCGCTGCACCGGCTGGCCGTCGGCACGGCCACCGCGCTGGCCGCCATCCACCAGGCGGGGGTGGTGCACCGCGACCTGAAGCCCGAGAACGTGCTGCTCGGCTCCGACGGGCCACGGGTGATCGACTTCGGCATCGCCCGAGCCGCCGGCCTGTCGGTGACCTCGTCGGAGGAACTCGTCGGCACGCCCATGTACATGGCGCCCGAGCTGTTCTCCGGCGGGCAGGCGGAACCGGCCGCCGACGTCTTCGCGTGGGGCGCGGTGGTCTTCTTCGCCGCCACGGGCCGTGACGCCTTCACCGCTCCGTCGACGTTCGCGGTGATCAACCGGCTGCTCGGCCACGACCCCGACCTCGGCATACTGCCGCCGGGGCTGCGCGAGCTCGTCCGTGCCGCGCTGTCCAAGGACCCCGCCGCACGCCCCTCCGCGCAGCGGCTGCTGCTGAGCCTGCTCGGCGGTGGCACCCTCCCGGCGGGCGGCAGGCTGCTGGCCGACGGCGCCCAGGCGGCGGTCGCCGTACGGCCTCCGGAGGAGATGGCGGCCGAACCCCCGCTCGGGGCGGTCGCCGAGCGGGTCTACGCCGCGCTGCCGCCGACCGAACGCGAGACGCTCCGCCAGATGGTGCTGCGGCTGGTGGATGTGCGCGAGGGCGAGGAGGTCCCGCGCAACGCCACCCTCGGTGAACTGGTCGAGGGGCAGCCCGACCCGACCACCGCCGAGCGGGTGCTCGACACCCTGGAGAACGCCGCGCTGATCCGCCGCGACGCGGGCACCGTGACCGTGTGCAACGGCGCGCTGCTGCGCGCGTGGCCCCGGCTGCACGAGTGGATCAGCAGCGACCGGGACGCGATCGACCGTCATCGCCGGCTGGGCGAGGCCGCGCGTCGCTGGGCGGTGAACGGACGGCTGGCCGAGGACCTCCTGCGCGGCACCGCGCTGCGCGACGCCCTGGCCTGGTCCGCGTCCGCGCGCCTGACCCTGAACCTCACCGAGACGGAGTTCCTGCGGGCGAGCAGCGCGAGGTCCGTACGGCAGAGGAGGTGGCGGACCCTCGTGACCACCGCCGTGGCGGTCCTGCTCGTCGCCTCGCTCACGGCCGGCACCCTCGCCTGGCAGCAGTCCCGGAAGAGCGACGAGAGCGACCGGCGGCTGGCCGAGCAGCGTGCGCGGACCGTCGCCAGGCAGGTGGCGCTGCAGGCCGACGCGCTGCGCGCGAGCGATCCGGCGAAGGCCATGCTGCTGAGCGTGGCGGCATACCGCGTCGCGCACGTCCCCGAGGCGAGCGCGGCGGTCTACAGCTCGCTCGCCCAGCAGGAGCGGCAGGTCTTCAAGGATCCGGTGCCGGCCAACGAGGGGCGGGCGCTGAGCGTCGACGGCAGGACGCTGGTGAGCGCGGGCGCCGGGAAGGTGACCGCGTACGACGTCCTCACGGGAAAGACGATCAGGACGTTCACCGGGATCGGCGAGGGCCCCTTCAGCGCCGCGCTCGGCCCGGACGGTGACACGCTGGCGCTCGGCAAGGACGGCATCCACCTGTGGAGCCTGCGAACGGGCAGGCCGCTCGGCGACGGTCGGTCCACCCCGAAGAGCTACGGGGCGAACGGCGGCGACCCCGCCGACATGCGGTTCAGTCCCGGCGGCGGCTACATCACGGTGCAGGAGAACCTCGGCGGTCCCTACCGCGCGCTGTGGAACGTGGCGAGGCGACGGCTGGAGATCCCGGACGAGCGGCGACAGGTCTCGGAGGTGTGGGAGGCCACGCTCGGTCCCGGCGACCGCTTCGGTTCCGTCAACGCCGCCGACCCCGACACCGGGACGGCGACCACCCGGCTGCGGTCCTTCCCGGACGGCGGACCGGTCGAGAGCAAGCGGCTCCCACGGGATCCGAAGGGCGCGATCCTCGCCTTCACCCCCGACGGCGCGTTCGCCGCCGTGGGCGAGGACGAGAGGACGAGGTTGTGGGACCTGTCCTCCGGCAGATGGGACACGCGTGAGTTCCCCGGCGCGGCGCAGGAGGTGGTCTTCAGCGCGGACGGCAGGTTCATGATCACCCTGGGCTCCCGCAACGGCGGGACCTCCGTCCTGCTGTGGCGGCTGAGCGACGGCGCCCAGCTCGTCGAGCTGCCCGTCACCTTCACGATCACCGGGCCGCCGAGGATCGGCTCCGACAACCGCACGCTGACCCTCCTGGACGATTCCGGCCAGGTCACGACGTACGACATCAGCCGGAACACACAGCCGCGCGTCCTGGCCGCCGACACCGTCGGCAAGCGGTTCACCACGACAGCGGACACGGTGTTCGCGGTGTCCGGCGGCGTCGTGCGCTCCTGGTCGCTGCCCGGCTTCACCGAGACGGACCTGGGGATCAAGGCAGGCACCGGCGAGGAGTACGAGGAGGTGGGCGTCGCCGTCACCCCCGACGGGCGGACGCTGGCGACCGTCAGATTCAACGACGGCACCCGGGGAGTGACGCTGTGGGACGTCGCCACCCGGCGCAAGCTGCGTGACGTCCCGCTGGAGTCGGAGAGCGCGGAGAAGGTCGCCGTGGAGACAAGCCCGGACGGCCGGCTCCTCGCCGTCAGCAGCACCCTGCCCAACGACTACTACGGCCAGGGCGAGGTCCAGATCGTGGACCTCGCCCGGCGCGAGCAGGTCATGCGGTTCCGCTCCGTCGCGGGAGGGCCGCTGTCCTTCAGCTCCGACAGCAGGACCCTGGTCACCGGAGACCAGGGCGGCGTCGACGTGATCGATCTCGTCACGAAGGAGGTGCTGCCGCGCTCGAAGGGGCCGGGAACCCTCGCCAAGGGGTGGATGACGCTGGCCCCCAAGGGCACGCTCGCGGCCTCGCCGTACGGGCGTAGTGCGGTGACGCTGTGGGACACGCGCACCTGGAGGCCGACCGGGCAGGTGCTCAGGTTGTCAGGGGAGGTGCTGGACGCGAGGTTCTCCCCCGACGGCCGGTTCCTGGCGGTCACTCACGACACCAGGGTCACGTTGTTCGACGTCGCCGCCGGGCAGCAGCTCGGAAGCCCACTGACCGTCACCACGCCCCAGGTGCGGGACGGCTCGCCGGCGCTGGCCTTCACGCCCGACGGCGCCCTGTTGCGCGTGATCGGGCACGACGGCACCTTCCAGGAGCTTCCCCTCGACCCGGAGCGTGCCGTAGCGGACGTGTGCCGGCGGGTGGGCCGGCCGCTGACTCCCGCCGAGTGGCGCGAACACGTGGGGAGCGAGGTGCCCTACACGGTCGTCTGCTGACGGGGGCCTCGGATCCGGCCATCCGCTGACGGGGCACCCTCACCGGCTCGCCTCGGATCCGGCCGCGGGCGCTGTCCCGTGCCGCGCTTCGTGTGCGCCGGGCCGGTCGCGGTGCCCGGCTGGAGCTCGCGGCGACGCCGCGCGGCGGGACGCCCCCGGCGCCGCAGGGGAGAGCGATGTCGGCTGCCTCTCGACGCCTGTTGCAATAGTGTGTGCCACACAATATCGTGTCGTACATGCTGGATGAGGAGCTGCTCTCGACGCACCTGCAGGAACTCCGGCGGGGGACCGTCGTGCTCGCCTGCCTGCTCATCCTGGAACAGCCGAACTACGGATATGCCCTGCTCGACCTGCTCGGACGGCGCGGCTTCGCCGTCGACGCCAACACCCTCTACCCGCTCCTGCGCCGCCTGGAGAAGCAGGGGCTCCTGGCCGCCGACTGGAACACCGAAGAGTCACGGCCGCGCAAGTTCTACCGCACGAGCGAGAAGGGCCTCGCGCTCGCCGACGTCCTGAGCCGTGACTGGAGCGAGCTCGACACCGCGTTCCGCACCCTGAAAGGCGGGTCATGACCACCACCAGCGCTCTCATCGACCGCTACGTCGACGCGACCCTGCGCCGTCTACCCGAACGGCAACGTCCCGACATCGAGAAGGAGCTCCGCGCCTCGATCGCGGACGCCGTCGACGACCGCCTCGACGCCGGAAGCGATCCCGCCGACGCGGAGCTCGCGGTGCTCACCGAACTCGGCGACCCGGCACGGCTGGCCGCCGGCTACGCGGACCGCCCGCTCCAGCTCGTCGGTCCCGCGCTCTACCTCGACTACACGCGACTGGTGACCACCCTGCTCGCGACGATCGTCCCCGCCGTCGCCGCGGCCGTCGGGCTCGTACGGACCCTCCAGGGCGGCACCGCCCTCCACGTCATCGGCGACACCCTCGGCGCGGCGTTCACGGCGGGCGTCCACATCGCCTTCTGGACGACGCTCCTCTTCGTGGTCATCGAACGGGTTCCGGCACTGCGCCGGGCACCGGCGCGGTCCTGGACCCCCGACGCGCTGCCCGAGCCGCCCAGCCGCCGCGCCCGGTACGGCGAGCTGGTCACCGAGACCGTGCTGCTGGTCCTCATCACGACCTTCGTGCTCCTCTCACCGGTGGTGAGCACCGAGACCGACGCGGCCGGCGACCCCATCGGCGTACTCTCGCCCTGGTTGTGGGAGACGGGCGTCGTCCACCTCTTCATCGCCCTCGTGGTCGCGGACCTCGGCTTCTCCTTCGCGAAGTACTACGCGCGCTGGAACGTTCCCCTCGCCCTGGCCGGATCGCTCGTCGGCGTCGCCTGCGCGATCACGTTGATCTGGCTCGCCGCGAACGACCGGGTGCTCAACCCGGCCTTCGCCGAGGCGGCCGGCTGGCCCTCGGCCCTCCCGCGGTGGATCAACGCGGGGCTCGTCGCGATCTCCATCGGCACGCTCGTCCACGCCGTCGCCGAGGGGATCCGCCGAGCCCGTCGCCGCTGAGCGGCCGCGAGTCCCCACCCGGAAGAACCACGCCGGGCGATGCCCCCTGCCCGGAAACCGTCCCCACAAGGAGCGACCATGAAAGCGATCGTGTACGAGAGATACGGCTCGGCCGACGTCCTGCGGTACACCGACGCCGAGAAGCCCGCCGTCGGCGACGACGAGGTGCTCGTGCGGGTCCGCGCCGCGTCGATCAACCACGGCGACCGCGCCGCCATGCACGGCTCCCCCGCCGTCCTGCGCCTCGCGTTCGGGCTCCGGCGTCCGAAGGCGACCGTCCTGGGGCGCGACATCGCCGGGAAGGTGGAAGCGGTCGGGACGAAGGTGACACGCTTCCAGGTCGGCGACGAGGTGTTCGGCGAGATGAGCCAGCGGGGTTTCGCCGAGTACGCGGCGGCGCCGCACGCCCACCTGGCCACGAAGCCGGCGGGGGTGACGTACGCCCAGGCGGCCACCCTGCCGGTGGCGGCGACGACCGCGCTGCAGGCGCTGCGGCTCGGCGCGGTCGAGCCCGGCATGACGGTACTCGTCAACGGGGCCTCCGGCGGGGTGGGCACCTTCACCGTGCAGCTCGCGAAGACGCTCGGCGCGAAGGTGACCGGCGTCTGCAGCACCCGCAACGCGGATCTGGTGCGCTCGATCGGCGCCGACCGTGTGATCGACTACACCCGCGAGAACGTCACCCGGGGCGCGGACCGATTCGACGTCATCATCGACCTCGCGGGCAACCACCGGCTCTCGGAGTTCCGCCGGGTGCTCGCGCCGAAGGGCGTCTACGTCTCATCGAGCGGCACCGGCGGTGCGGTTCTCGGCCCGCTGCCGCGGCTGATCGCCGTCGTCACGACCTCGCCGTTCCTGAGCCGGCGGCTCCGCGTCCTGGCCGTCAAGCGCAGCGCCGAAGACCTGACCCACCTCGCCGGGCTGGTCGCCGCGGGCGCGCTCACCCCGGTGATCGAACGGACCTATCCCCTGAGCGAGACCGCCGACGCCATCCGATTCCTCGACGCGGAGCACGCCCGCGGCAAGATCGTGCTCACGGTGTGAACCCCGGCTCACGATCCGCACCCGGCGGCGAAGGAGCCACGCCCCGTCGTAGGGAAGTGCATGCCCCGAGGCGCCTCCGGCCGTACGGTCGGGAGGACAGAAGCGGCGATACGGACAGGGGCTGGACGGCAATGCAGAGCACAGACGTGGATGTGATCGTGATCGGCGCCGGGCCGGCCGGGGAGAACGTGGCCGGTCGGGTGGTCCGCGGCGGCCTGTCGTGCGCGGTCGTGGAGGAGCACCTGGCGGGAGGCGAGTGCTCCTATTACGCCTGCATCCCCAGCAAGGCGCTGCTGCGGCCGATGGAACTGGCCGCCGAGGTGCGGCGGGTGCCCGGACTGGAGCTGGGCCCGGTGGACCCCGCGGCGGTGCTGGCCCGGCGGGACGAGGCGGTCTCAGGGCTGAACGACGGCGGCCAGGTCGACTGGATCGAGAAGCTGCCCGCGACGCTGCTTCGTGGCCGGGGACGCCTCGCCGGGCCCCGCCTGGTCGACGTGACCGCGCTGGACGGCACCGTCACGCGATTGCGCGCCCGGCACGCCGTGGTGCTGGCCACCGGCAGCGTCCCCGTCCTTCCGCCCGTCCCGGGCCTGGCCGAGGCGCGGCCCTGGCTGAGCCGGGACGCCACCACGGTACGGCGGGTGCCCGCCCGCCTGGCCGTACTGGGCGGCGGGGTGGTGGCCTGCGAGATGGGACAGGCGCTGCACGCCCTCGGCGCGCGCGAGACGACGCTGCTCGTGCGCGGCTCCGGGCTGCTCGGCCGGATGGAACCCTTCGCGGGCGACCTGCTCGCCGACTCGATGCGCGCCGCGGGCATCGACGTACGGCTGGGCGCCGAGGTGACCCGGGTCGAGCGGGACGCGGACCCGGTCGTCGTCCACCTGGCCGACGGGTCCGCGATCGAGGCCGACGAGCTGCTGGTGGCCACCGGGCGCCGCCCCGCCGTCGACGACCTGGGATTGGAGGCGGTCGGACTGGCCGACGGCGGCCCCGTCCGGGTGGACGACAGCATGCGCGTCCCCGGCGTCGACTGGCTGTACGCCGTCGGCGATCTCAACGGCCGCAACCTCCTCACCCATATGGGGAAGTACCAGGCACGCGTCTGCGGGGACGTCGTCGTCGCCCGCGCGAAGGGCCGCCCTGACGATCTGCCCGCCCTCCGCGACACCTCCGACGGTCGCGGGGCGCCCCAGGTGGTGTTCACCGACCCACAGGTGTGCGCGGTCGGCCGCACCGAGCACGCCGCCCGCGCCGACGGCTTCGACGTCCGCACCGTCGAATACGACCTGGGCCGCGTCTCGGGCGCGTACCTGCGGGGCGACGGCTACACCGGACGTGCCAAGGCCGTGATCGACGAACGCCGCCGTGTCCTGCTGGGCGTGACCTTCGCCGGACCGGCCGTGGCGGAACTGCTCCACGCCGCCACCGTCGCCGTCACCGCGGAGGTCCCCCTCGACACGCTCTGGCACGCCGTCCCCGCCTTCCCCACCGTCAGCGAGATCTGGCTGCGCCTGCTGGAGGAGTACGGCCTGTGACCATGTGCCCGGGGATGCGGCTTCCGGCGGGCGCCCGCTCCGGGCGCCTGCGCCTCGCCGGAGAGCCGGTCCCGCGTGCGGGGCAGCCCTTCGCGTGGAAACGGCCCCTCGCGCGGAGAGGGCCGCGGAGACGGCCCCTCGCGGAGAGGCGCTTCTTCGCGGAGAGGCGGTTCTTCGCTGGCAGGCAGTCACCTCTCGATCCGGGCGGCGGCGAGGTAGCCCGCGAGCAGGCTCTCCGCGACGGCGGTCACGGTCTCGTCGCCGGGCAGGAACGTCGGGGTGTGCAGCCCTGTGGCGGTGTCGGTGCCGACGAAGAGCATCAGGGACGGCACGGCCGCCCCGAAATAGGCGAAGTCGTCGGCCCCGCACGAGCGCAGCACGGCCGGTACGGCCCGGCCGGAGACGGCGAGCAGCCGGGAGGTGTCCTCGGCGAGAGCGGTGTCGTTGACGAGGACAGGCTCGCCGTGAACGATCTCCACCGTCGCCTCGCAGCCGTGGGCGAGGGCGATGCCGTCGGCGAGCTGACGGAGCCGCTCGTGCAGCCTTCGGCGCCACTCCTCCGACATCGTCCGCAGGGTTCCCCGGGCCGCGGCCTGGCTCGGCGTGGCGTTGGGAGCGGTCCCCGCCGACAGCGTCCCGAAGGTCACCACGGTGGGGACCATGGGGTCGGCGTCCCGGCTGACGAGCTGCTGGGCGGCCAGGATGATCTGCGCGAGCACCGGAACAGGGTCACGGGTCAGGTGGGGGTAGGCCGCGTGCCCGCCCCGGCCCCGGACGGTGACCGTGAACTCGTCGGAGGACGCGTTGACCGCGCCGGGGGTACAGGCCACCTCTCCCGCCGCGAGCACCGGCTGGACGTGTGCCCCGATCATGGCCATGACCTGGTGGCGGCTGAGGGCGCCGGACTCGACGATGTCCAGCGCGCCCGACGGATAGGTCTCCTCACGCGGCTGCAGCACGGCGACCATCGGCGTCGGCGGCCGCACCCGGTCGACCGCCCTGGCCAGCGCGACCAGCGCGGCGAGGTGCACGTCGTGACCGCATGCGTGCATCGCGCCGTTGTCCGCCGCCCAGGGCACGCCGGTCTCCTCGACGATCGGCAGCGCGTCCAGTTCGCCGCGGACGCCGACGGCGGGGCCGTCACCGCCCACGCGCACCAGCGCCCCCGCACCGGCGACCAACTCGACGGGACCCGCGGGCAGCGCGTCGAGCATCCGCTTGCGCGTCGGCTCCTCGGAACCCGACACCTGCGGTTCGGCGTGCAGGACGCGGCGCAGCTCGCAGGCGGCGGGCAGTTCCTCGTGGAGGGCCGCCCTGAGCCGGTCGTGCGTGGTCTGGGTCACGGACACGTCGCGTCTCCGAGGCGGTAGATCCGGCGGGCGTTCTCCACCCCGATCATGGTGGCCACGCGTACGGCCCGGGCCTCGCTCCACTCGCCGTCGGCGACGAAGCCGCCGAGGACACGGGTCATCGCCCGGCGCCACAGCAGCGCCCCGAGATGGTGCAACTCGGCCGGACCCCAGGCATCGGAGGAGAACAGGATCTTGGCGAACGGGGCCAGCTCAAGGCTCTCGGCCACGACGGCCGCCGAGCGCGCGCCGGTGTAGTTCACGCCGAGCCCCACGTCGAAGTAGACGTTGGGGTAGACCTGCGCGAGGTATCCGGCATGGCGGTGGAAGGGATAGCAGTGCAGCAGGAGCAGCGGCACACCGCTGGGCTCCGCGAGCTCGATCAGCCCCCTCAGCAGCAGCGGGTCGCCGCGGTGCAGGTCCACGTCCGGATCGCCGTATCCGATGTGAAACTGGAGGGGCAGGCCGCGATCGACGCCGGTCCAGATCAGGTGGCGCAGCAGCACGGGGTCGTCGACGCGGATCCGGCCGGTGCTCTCGACGGCGCGCAGCCAGCGTCCGGCCGCCTCCGTGACCTCGGCGGGCGCGGGCGGCCGCGGATCGAAATCGAGCCCGTGACGGTAGGCGACGATCGTCTTCAGGCCGCGTGCCGTACGGCTCCGCTCCCACAGGGCGGCGGCGAAGCGGTCGGCGAACCCGGCCGCGTCCGTCCCGGCCGCGACCACCTGCTCGGCCACGGCCTCCAGCCGGACGACCTCCTCGGCGGGACGGCCGCTCACCCGCGCCATCCCCGCCGGATCGAGGATCTCGTCGCCGCGGTAGCCCGTCTCGATCAGGAAGTGCCCGATGCCGCTCGCCCCCAGCAGGCGACGGTTGACCTCGGCCGCGCCGAGCTCGGCGCGGCGGGCGAGGTAGGCCGCCGGGTCGGCGTGCGGGGCGAGCCCGAGCACCGGCGCGCAGTGGCGCAGGATCGCGAAGCCCACCTGGGAGTCGAACTGCGTCATCCACGACGGGATCGGCCGGTCCGACTCCGTGATCAGCTCTTCGAACTCCCGGCGATCCAGGTCTCCGGCGAGCGCGCCGTGCACGTGGTGGTCGACCAGCGGCAGATCGTCGATCGCCCCGGCCAGGCCGTCCCCGGGCGGGGCGGTGGAAGGAGCCGGATCAGTAGACATCGGCGATCCTCTCGCAGCGCTCCGTCTCGTCCAGACCGTCGAGCGAGCGCAGCTCCGCCCGCTTCACCGAAAGGTAGGTGGACAGCAGGTCGGGGGCGAAGAAGCCGCGTACGACCTGGTCGGACTCCAAGGCGTCCAGCGCCTCGGCCTGCCCCTTGGGCAGGGACGGCATCGCCGACAGCTCCGCCTCGGTCACGGACTCGGACCAGACGACGGGCTCGGGATAGCCGCGGCGGACGCCTTCGAGCCCGGCCTTGAGCAGCGTGCCGAGCGCGAGCCAGGGGTTCGCCGTCGCGTCCGCGGCCCGGAACTCCAGGTTGAGCTGGTGGCCCGCGTCCGGCCCCGACCCCGGGCAGATGCGCAGCAGCGCCTCGCGGTTGCGCTCGGCGAGGAAGACCCCGCCCGCGCTCCACCGGTGGGGCGTCAGGCGCAGGAACGACACCGGGCTGGCCGCGGTCACGGCGGTCACGGCCGCGGCATGACGCAGGATCCCGGCGGCGAACCGGGTGCCCAGCTCCGACAGCTGCCCCGGCCGGGACGGGTCGTACAACGCGGGGTTCCCGTCGGCGTCCAGGAACGAGAGGTGGACGTGCACGCCGTTCCCGCTGCCCTCCGGGTGGAGAATCGGCGCGAAGCAGGCACGCAGGCCGTTCCGCCTGGCGAGGTCGCGGACGATCTCGCGGAGCAGCACGGCGCGGTCGGCGGCGGCCATGCCCTCGGCGGGGCTGAGGGTGATCTCGTGCTGGGCGTCGCCGTACTCGGGGAGCCAGCTCTCGGGGGCGAACCCGGCCTGGTCGAGCAGCGCCACCAACTCGGAACCGAACGGCTCGGCGGCACGGAACCGCTCGAACGAGAACGGCGGTGCGGCCGGCGCGCCGGCGAGCGTGAACTCGTGCTCGAACGAGGCGACCGCCGTCAGGCCCAGCTCGGTGCGCAGCTCGTCGAGCGCCGACGCGAGGAAGGACCGCGGGCAGCACTCCCACGGAGTGCCGTCCGGCTGCGCCTGCCCGGCGAGGTAGATCCGGGTGCCGGGCACGCCGCCGGAGGCGGGCACGTCGAGCCGGGTGGCGGGGTCGGGAATCAGGCGCAGGTCGCCGGTCGAGCCGAACACGTTGTCGGCGATCGGCCCGAAGCAGGTCAGCGCGAGGTCGGCGGGCACCCAGCCGGTCCCCGACCGCAGAACCGCGTCCTCCCTCGATGCGGGTACGGCACGGCCGCGCATCTGGGCGGCGAGGTCGCAGGTGGCGACGAAGACGGTTCCGGTCACAGGAGAGGTCATGCCCGCACCACCGCGGCCTCCGTCTCGACGGCGGTGGTCAGCTCGGCGGTGAGCCGCTCACCGATGCGGCGGGCGAGGCCCGGCGCGACCAGCACGATCGCCAGCCCGGCCAGGCACCAGGCGGCGGCGATCCAGGGGAAGTAGTTGTACGGGCTGTCCTGCCCCGCCGACTGGTTGTAGAAGACGAAGCACAGATAGCCGATCGCCAGGATGGGGACCACGACCTCGTACTTGGGGATCCTCCCGCGCCCGGAGAGGATGAAGGCGCTGACCCCGGCGCCCGCGACGGCGTACGCGACCAGCAGGCAGAGCACGCCGAGGGTGGCGAACCAGTAGTAGGAGTCGAACGCCGACACCCCGGTCACGTCGAGGAGGCCGTCTCCGAGCAGCGCGGCGGCCAGCGCGACCACCAGGGCCACGGTGGGCGCGCCGGTCCGCCGGTCGGTGCGGGCCAGGGCGGACGGACCGAAGCCGTCACGGGCGAGGGCGAACATGAGACGGCTGGCCGCCGCGATCGAGCTGATGGAGGCGGCGAACGCCGACGCCATCGCGGTGAAGGCGATGACCAGGGAGAACCAGGTGCCGATGTAGGTCTGCGCCAGCGCCGACAGGGACGACTCCGCGCCGGAGAAGGCGGCCACGCCCTGGGCGTCGGTGCCGAAGCCGATGGTCTGGGCGAACATCACGAAGATGTACAGACCACCGGTGAGGAGCACGCTTCCGGCGAGCGCGCGGGGGATGTTGCGCCGGGGATCGTCCGTCTCCTCCCCCAGCGACGCGCACGCCTCGAAGCCCGCCCAGGACAGGAAGGCGAACACCGTGGCGGTGACCACGGCGCTCATCGTCGTGCCGCCGAAGCCGAACACCGACAGGTCGAGTGTCTGGTGGCCGGGCGCGTTACCCGTGCCGTTGCGCAGCACGATGATCAGGCTGAGCAGCAGCATGCTGACGATGCCGACACCCTCGACGATCAGCAGCGTGCGCGCGGTCACCCGGGACTCGCGCGAGTTCACCGCCCACACGCCGAGCCCGGCCGCCAGGGCGACCAGGAACCAGGGAACGTTCCACGAAAGGCCGAGCGCCCCTGCGAACGCCTCCGTGAACACCGCCGTCGCGGCGAGCGTGCAGACCGCGAAGAACAGGTACGTCCCCAGGAGCGCGAAACCGCCGAAGAACCCGGCGCGCGGGCCCAGGCTCACACCGGCCAGCGCGTACACCGATCCGGCATGGTTGAAGTGCCTGGTCAGGCGAACGAAGCCGTAAGCCACGAAGGCGACGCCGATCAAGCCGAGCAGGAAGACGAGAGGGACGGCCTTGCCGACGGTGGCGGCGACGCCCGCCCCGTTCAGGGCCATGGCGAGCGTGGGACCCATCAGCCCGACGGACAGGGCCAGAGCCTCCCACAGGCGGAGTTTGCGCGGGGGACGCAGTTCTTCGGTCATTGCAGCTCCTGGGGGTGGGCAGCCGCGACTACGGCTTGCTGAAAGATATCTTTCAGCAAGAACGAAAACAAGGCTCTATGAAACAGTCGTTGCATCCACTCCGTCAGCCGACGGTGACGTCTCCGACGATGTCGTCACATTGACGCAACCGTTCCTCACCGGCCTCACCGAGCCGGGCCATGACGCCCGCGACCACCGTCTCGACCAGCGCGAGCGCGGGCACCAGGCTGTCGAACGGGCTCGGCGCCTCCACCCGTGCGGGGATCACGATGTCGGCCACATCCGCGGCCGGAGAGAGCCACGGATCGGTGAAAAGTATGATCTTCGCTCCCCTGTCGTGCGCCCGGCGCGCGAAATCGACGATGTCCCGCTGGTAGCGCCGGTAGTCGAAGACCACGACCACGTCACGCCGCCCGATGTCCACACAGAACGCCGCCAGGCTCTCCGGCCGCGGATCGAGCACGCGGGTGCCCGGCCGCAGCAGCCTCAGGTGCAGGTCGAGGTATTCGGCGAGGATGTGGGAATAGCGCCCGCCGATCAGCGCCACCCGGCGCCCGGGATCGGCCAGCAGACCGAGCACCGCGTCGAGTTCGGAGTCGGCGAGCGCGGCGAACGTCTCGTCCAGCCGCTGCCGGAAGGCCGCGCCCGCCGACACGCGTAGCGAGTTCCCGGCATCGCCGATCTGCTGCGACAGCGTCAGCGGGGAGGCACGCCGCGCCTCGAGCTCGTCCCGCAGCGACTGCTGGAACGCCCGGTACCCCTGGAACCCCAGCCGTGCGGTGAACCTCACCACGGTCGGCGCGCTGACCCCCGCGCGCTCCGCCAGCCGGGACGCGGTCTCCAGCCCGGCCGCCGGGTAGTTGGCGAGCAGCACACGGGCGACCAGCCGCTCTCCGGCCGACGAGCCCTCCAGGCTGCGCCGTACCCGCTCGGCGACCGAGAGCAGATCCTCTGCGACGCCGTCCTCCCGGACCGTTCCGCTGTCACCGGTCATGGGTGCCACCTCTCCGCCGTATCGGCCTTTCTCGGTTCATTCTGGCCTGCCGTACGGCCGAGCCGGGCGGCCGGCGGTCGGCGCGGCTTCCTGGGCGGCTTCCTGGGCGGCTTCCTGGGCGGCTTCCATGAGCGACGGCGAGCGTGCCCCGCGCTCGCGATGGCAGCGCCTTTACGTTGTAGATCAGCAGGATCATCCGTTCGTGCCGGACCGAGGCTCGATCGCGTCAACCGGGCGGCTCGAGCGCGGCCAGCGCGTCCGCGAGAACCGAGGCGACGTGGGATTCCGCTGCGGCGGGAACCTCGTGGAACCCCCGCCCGGGGTCGTAGGCGATGTCGAGACCGTTCTCGACCAGGCGGTTCGCCCAGCGGAGCGCCGTGTTGAGCTTCTCCTTCGGGATCGTACGGCCCTGCGCCACAGCGGACAGATTGCGCAGGTTCGTGGCGGGCCCGGACTGGTTGTGCTCGCGGTTCAGCTTCCAAGGGATAGCCCGGCTGTGGTCGGTCATCCGCTTGGAGAGCCCGGCGGCCCTTTTCGCCTGGAGGATGCCGGACTCGGTCACGCCGAAATGTGCGGCGAGGTCGGCATTCGACCAGCCCTCGGCTGCCAGGCGGGCCAGCTCCTCATGATCGACCAGCGGTTTCCTTCCCATGATCGCCAGCTTAGGTCCGCCAGGGATCCGCGTGTACGCACATGGCCGGAATCTGCGCTAAGGTTGGTCTCGCTCGGCCAGCCGGGCAACGGGACGTAGCGCAGCTTGGTAGCGCACTTGACTGGGGGTCAAGGGGTCGCAGGTTCAAATCCTGTCGTCCCGACCGCGTTTACGCAGGTCGGAAGCCTGATCACTTACTAAGTGATCAGGCTTTTCTGCTTTCTGACCGCCATCTGACCGTGGACCAGAGCCTGCCGGATCGTCCTGACCGCTGCCCGTCCATGCCTGGCCTAACCAGCGGGTTCGCGGCCAGCTCCGCCGCTCGTGCGGCTGTGTTCAAACGAGGTCCCAGGTTTAGGCAGGCCGCGGGAGCCAGGAGGAGCGGCTTCCCCTGCCCAGCCGCCCTTTGGCGCCGGCATCGGCATGCATCCTCAGCGCGTGCTCCACAGACAAGCTGCCGGCGCTGCAAGAGCGCCCACGCGGCCTATCGGCCAGGACGACGAGCCACTACAAGGACCACCCGCGCCAGGTAAGCAACGCCGCGATTCCGCATGCGGCGATATCCTTCAAAGCGATACGTTCCACCTAGATGATCAAGGCTGCTGCAGCGAACCTCCCGGGTTTTCTGCACAACCGGAGGTTCACTGCAAAACACCGCTCGGACCGCCCGGATAACAGGCTGTTGACCTGCGCCTTTCCCGTGGGGTCCTCATCACCCTTACGAGGGGTCGCAACCGTCGGCGAAGTGCTCCTCAGTCGCGGTGACCTTGAAGTCCTCATCACCCCTACGAGGGGTCGCAACATGCACGCGCTAAACGGTGGCGCTCCGCATACAGGTCCTCATCACCCCTACGAGGGGTCGCAACGCGCGAACGCGTCCGGCAACTTCCGGTTCATGCTCGTCCTCATCACCCCTACGAGGGGTCGCAACAAGAGCTGGCGGATGCCAACTCCGAGACCGTCACCGGTCCTCATCACCCCTACGAGGGGTCGCAACACTTCGGCTGTCTCGGTGAGTCCGGCAGTGTCGGCGGTCCTCATCACCCCTACGAGGGGTCGCAACTTCAACCCCAGGCTCACGCTACGGGAACAGGCAGTAGTCCTCATCACCCCTACGAGGGGTCGCAACGTGACGCGATGCGTGGCGTATACGAGCCGCTCAAGTCCTCATCACCCCTACGAGGGGTCGCAACGTGATTGTTGTTACCACAGCGCCCCCTCTCCCATGTCCTCATCACCCCTACGAGGGGTCGCAACCTGGCTGAGGACGTTTTCGGGGCGCACCCCGACACTGGTCCTCATCACCCCTACGAGGGGTCGCAACGGGGGTTGCCTGGCGGTCTTGGCCGCCGTGTTCGAGAAGTCCTCATCACCCCTACGAGGGGTCGCAACTGGCGTGTGGTCGGCATGGGGGTGCGGCCGGTCTCCCGTCCTCATCACCCCTACGAGGGGTCGCAACTCGGGATGGCGGGGCACGACGCGCGCGACCTGGTCCGGTCCTCATCACCCCTACGAGGGGTCGCAACGCAGGTAGTGAGGGTCAGTCATCCCAGATGTCCGTTGTCCTCATCACCCCTACGAGGGGTCGCAACCTGAAGGACTGGGG
The DNA here is from genome assembly GCF_040656155.1 of Microtetraspora glauca. NCBI lineage: Bacteria > Bacillati > Actinomycetota > Actinomycetes > Streptosporangiales > Streptosporangiaceae > Microtetraspora > Microtetraspora glauca. The sequence continues at coordinate 117,881 of NZ_JBFALK010000011.1, read as the reverse complement.
CTCCACCGCCAAGAAGGCCATGTCCTCATCACCCCTACGAGGGGTCGCAACTATGGTCAGCGTATAGGACCATAACCCCAACCTTGAGTCCTCATCACCCCTACGAGGGGTCGCAACCGGATGTACGCGGTGCCGTCCAGGTTCTGGTCGGCCGTCCTCATCACCCCTACGAGGGGTCGCAACTTCCGGCAGCGGCGACGGTGGCGAGCGTCCCGGAGTGTCCTCATCACCCCTACGAGGGGTCGCAACCCCGGAACGAGTGATCCTGTGCTGATCTGCCTGCGTAGTCCTCATCACCCCTACGAGGGGTCGCAACCCGCGTGCGAGTTCGTGCAGGACGGTGGTGTCGAGGTCCTCATCACCCCTACGAGGGGTCGCAACGTGGACCCGCCGCCCCTCACGCCCTTCCACCGGTGTCCTCATCACCCCTACGAGGGATCGCAACGCGATGAGCTGGGCGGCCTACTCATGGACGGCAGCGGTCCTCATCACCCCTACGAGGGGTCGCAACAATACCTGGCATGACCCCTTGTCAGGACCCTTTACTAACGTCCTCATCACCCCTACGAGGGGTCGCAACTTGCTGTTCGGCCCCGGAGTGGTGCCGGACGGTTGTCCTCATCACCCCTACGAGGGGTCGCAACGACGTCGCCTGGTCGAGCTGTGGACGGTAGAGAGGTCCTCATCACCCCTACGAGGGGTCGCAACTGCTTCCCGTGACCGTGCCGCCCGTGATCGTGCCGGTCCTCATCACCCCTACGAGGGGTCGCAACACGGTGGACGCGTCCACTCCGGACGCGGCACCGGCGTCCTCATCACCCCTACGAGGGGTCGCAACAAGGGCGCGCCGGAGTGGAACGAGCGCGAGACGGACGTCCTCATCACCCCTACGAGGGGTCGCAACAGGCGGGCCAGGATCTCTTCCACGCTCGGTGTCCCGTCCTCATCGCCCCTCCGAGGGGTCGCAACCCGGACGTGCCGACGGTGCGGAGGACGACGTGGCCGTCCTCATCGCCCCTACGAGGGGTCGCAACGACGTCCCGGACCCGGGCCCGCTGATGTACCCACCGGTCCTCATTGCCCCTACGAGGGGTCGCAACACGGCGGTGTTCCACACGCTGCCGAACATGCTCCAGTCCTCATCGCCCCTACGAGGGGTCGCAACACCACCGTCCTGTAATGGCTGTTGGTGGTGGTCATCCTCCTCGATCTATGAGGGAGGCAACACGCCGGGGTAGATGACCGGACTGGTCGCTCTGCGGGAGCCGGCAGATCGAGGTCCCGCAGAGCGCACCGGTCTTCTCGTGCTCAGGCGCGGTTGGTACCGGCCGCGTGGCACTGATCGGCGACCCAGTCCGGGTCCGCGAGCGCGACCAGACGGACAAGTCGCCGCACGAAACGCTCGGCAGCCGTCGTGGTGGTCCCGAGTTCACGCGTGATCCAGGCGACGAACTCGGTACCGCTCGGAGGAACATCAGCGCAGATCCGGGCGAGCAGATCCTGGTAGCGCCCCCGCGCGCGTGTCGGGCGCGTGGTCACCGGTCCGCCGGTCAGCAGCTTGCCCAGCGTCCGCCGTGCCGCATCCTTCTCTTCGCCGAGCATGAACAGCTCCTCCGGCCCCTGCTGGGAAGTGCTGCCCGGAAGCAGTGTTTCCTGCCCCAGATATCCGGCCACGTTGGCCGCGTAGAAGCCAGGGCGCAGCGCGCGGAGCCGGTCAAGGGAGTCGCGCAACATGCGCCTGGCCGTGGGCAGGTCCAGACACAAGCGTTCGAGCAGGCCGCAGGAAACGTCGTAGGGATCCACACCCCCGTTCCGCAGTCTGATTACGGCGTCCTCCAGAAGCTGGAAAGCGACCCCGTTCCCGCGAAGCGGCTTCGCCCAGTCGGACGTTCGGAGATCGCGCTCAGGCTTGGCCGAGGCGCCGCGGCTCATCGCGTCCGCACGGCGTACGCGTGCTTCGAGGCTGAGTAGGGGGTGATGGACGAGCTGCGCGCGGGCCGCGCGGACTCCGGGCGGCTCCTCCTCGCTGGGCCGTCTCCGCATCTGGCGAGACACGAGGTCGAGCCTGTCCCCGACTGCCTCCGATGAGGTCAGCCATCGAACGGCCGACTCCATCTCGCGGACCGTGTCCCCCGTCCGTGTGCGGGGTGGTACTCCCGCCAGGGCCTTGCGCAGCCTGGCGTACCCGTCGAGCAGGTGGTCAGCGATCACCTGCTCGCACTCATCACACCAACGAGTACGGTCGACTCCGCTGCATGACCTTCCGTTGTGCCGGGCGCGGCGCATCGGCCCGCGCGCGGCGTCCCTGAGCGCTGGTGAGACCAGTGAGAAGTACGCGTGGAAGGCGGTCGACTCGCATGCTGAAACAACGGCGGCGAGGTCCATGAGAATTGCCCCTCCGAGGCATCACAAGAGAACGCGCTCGAAAACGCGGTCTCGCGACATCGGCCTCGAAGTCCGAGGCCCTCAGAGGGAGCGGAATGAACCACTCAAGCTCGCAGGCGTCCTGCCGTTGAACGAGACAAGGCTGCCAACGTGCCCAGCCATCGTCAAGCGCTTTCCCGATAAATCACTTCAAGAGAGTTGACCGCCGATTTATGCTGAAAGACGAGCGTGTCATCACCTCTGGCCGGTCCGCCCAAATCACGCACAGCACGCAGCAGCACCTCACGCACATCGGCGTCAAAGCGGGCAGTGCGAGGACGGCCCCGGCCCTGCCGATCGAGGGCATGCCCCTGGATCGACTCGTTCGCGAGCCTTCCCAGCTCCTTCAGCGCGGGCCTCGCGGTGCGGAGCCCGTCCCACTGCCCCCACGAGAACAGCGCCGGACGGAGTGTCTCCACTGCGACATACGCCACCGGCACCCGGTGTCTCTGGTCACGGCAGATCTCGGCGAGTAGCGTCAGGCGCCGCCTGGCCGCGGCCAGGCGCTCGGCCGCCGGCCAGCCATCACCGGCGGCGCCGAACAGGTCGTTCTCCAACGCCGCGAGCAATGGCATCACGTCACGCAATGTGTCCGAGCCGCGCCCGACGAGACGCCGAGCGGTCCGCAGGTCCAGTCGCCTGACGGCGCTCACCGCGAGCCCGGCCAGCATGCGGTCCGCGCCCAGGCGCGCCAGCACCCGCTGACCGCCGCGAAGTTCGGATGCCGCGTCGCGCCGGCGGATCAGCTCTGTCACCCACAGCGGGCAGGCGGCGGTCAGCGACCACTCAACGCCCGCCGCGATCATGCCGTAGTTCGTCAGGGGCGGCCCCGGGTTGAGGACCAGCACCAGCTCGTCGACATCGCGCAGACTCCGCGATCCCCACTTACCGGTGGGAGCCGCCTCGGAAGCGAGCCCGGCGACGATGGCGTCCCGGGCAGCCTCGAAGTCGGCGGAAACAGGTGCGATCACTCGAACGTCCGCATCGCCATCCTCAGCCGCCCAGCGTGCCAGCATGTGGGCCCGCTCCCGAGCCTCGGAGGTAGCGAGCAACCGCAGCCGTACGGCGCCTCGGCGTGGCAGCGACTCGCGTCTTTTCCGCAGCTCGGCGAGGACCGTCTGTACGGCGAGCCGGTCCTCGGTCTCCCTGCCGTCGTGGTCCAGCCCGACGGCGAGAAGGCCCAGAACGTCCCCGCTGCCCAGCACCGGCCATCCGGTCATACCTGCATGGGAGACCAGCTTGACCCCTTGGTCGTCCTTCTCCCACCGGTCGGCGGCGTCCAGCAAGGTGGAGGGCAGCGGTCCCGCGAGCCGTTCCGGACTCAGGTGTGCCCGATGTGTGGACGCCGCGGTGTACAGCTTGATCAGCGCGTCGTCCTTGAGCATCGCCCCGCATCCGGTGGCCGGCACCGACCAGAGTTGCCGGGCGGTCATGCGGATGTGTCCGGCCAGGCCGCGTTCCCCGTCACCTCGGTACGTGAGCATGTCGATGAGCCGTCTGATCTGATCGCGGGCTGGGCTCGGTAGGGCGCTCTCCTCCCGACCGAAAAGTCGGCGAAGGCGTCCGGCGAACCAGGCACGGAGCAGCCCGTAGTCTGCGGCCTCCCCTCGCCCGATCCGCTCGAACAGGGCCGCCTGCGCGGTCGGCCACGTCTCGGTGAACTTACCGATCTGGCCGTCGGAGATGCCGTGGCCGGTGTCTGCATTGGAGCGTTCCCGCATGGCGGTGGCATAGGTGGTGTCCCCGGCCTGCCGGGCGGCGAGCAGTTCCCATACTTCGCGGTTGGCGGGGTCCACCTCCGCGAGGGCGTCCCAGAACCGATGGCGGAGCAGCCAGGACTGCAGCCGCGCGTCCATGTCTCGTGGCCCGTCGAGCACGTACGGCTGTCGCGGCGCGTCGATGTGGATGATCTGCGCGGGGCGGCGGGCGGCCAGTGCGGCACACACGGCGCCCGCGCTGAGCGCGAACGCTCCAGAACCGCACGTGACCAATATGTCGATGGGGGAACGACGCAGGAGCCACCGCCGCAGAGCCTCCGAGCCGTCCCCGAGGGTCGGCGCCTCCACCCTGACGACGGAGACCGCCTCCGGGTCGAAACGCACGCCGTACAGCCCGGCCTCGGAGGTGAGCCGCGCCCGGATCTCGTCGGCGTGCTCGGCGAACGTCCGGTCTCCCGGCCCGCCCGGTGTCGTGGTCCCGAGCAGGACGACCAGAGAGACCGGGATCTCGGCGGAGGTGAGCCCCTCGAACACCTTCCTGAGCGGCCGGCGGTCCTTGCCCTCGCCCTGCGGATCACCATCGAGATCGGGTAGCAATCCGTCGAAGCTTCGCACTCCCGGGAATCCCAGATCCCCGCCGCCCACCGCATGTACGAGCAGCACGCCCTCGGTTTTCTCCACGACAACGCCTTCCACATGGCAGGCCGTAACGGAATCAACCGGGTTGACGTTAACCCATCACCCGCGAGCATCACCGACAAAGTCGCGAACTACCACACCACCCCGCCTTTTCTGCCATGCCTAATATTAGAAGATATGAGGGATTAATTGCGCTTTAACGGCTTCTGCGCCGTCCGGACGGTCCAGAACGGCCGTCATCGCGCGACCCTCCTTTTTCATCGGAGAGGTACGTGGTGAGCGGCGCATCGGTGTTCCCAAGGCCGGGCAGCGCGCGCCCTCGTCCTGAAACGGGCCTGCCCTGCTCGGGTCTCTCGTTCTCGGTGAACCACTTGAAGTTCCACCCCCGCGGATCCGGCGGAGCAGGGACGTTCTCCGGCAACCATTCCGGACGCGTGCGGGGGTAGTGCACCGGAAGTTCGGGGTTGCCGCGCGCCACGGCCAGCATGGCCTCCCTTACGGTGACCAGCTGATCGGAGCTCTCCACCAGCCGGACGAACTCTTCGCGCGTGGCCTCCAGGATCTTGGCGCCGTCACCGTCGGAGAGAGGCGTGGACAACGAGCGGTAATAGTCGGCGAACTGCTCACCGGAGTGCAGTCGGGTGTTCTCGACGTCGATATCGAGCCGTACGCTGCCGAAGCCGAGCGGGCGTCCGAGACCGAGTCGGTGGAAGTGCCCCGCCGGGAGGGTGAGCAGCCAGACGAGCGCGCCGAGCTCGTGGGCGTCGAGGTCCCGGACGTCGATGGCGAACCGGAAGGTCGTCTTGGGCCGCACCCATCCCTTGATGGAGCGGTTCTGCGTATCGCGCTGCTCGGCGTCCGTCGTCCAGTACCGCTTCTTGTCAGGAGTCGGAAGGCCCTTGTCATCGTGGGCAGCCCGGGAGCGGCGGTATTCACGGTAGTGAGAGCCGACCCGGACCTGGGTGGGGTCCCACTTCCCCTGTCCCTCGTTCCAGTGCTGGCGCGGGTCGAGCCCGGCGTGATGCCAGTACGCCTTCCTTCCGCGCAGGCCACGTCCGGACTGGTAGAGCTTCTCCTTCGGCGTCCCATCTCTGACCGGCCGATCCGGCTGGTCGGCCGACTTGGCGAGGTAGAAACGTCCCTGCTGGGGCTTGGGCTGCCCGAGGATCGAGATCGGCAGGCCGTCTCCGGCGAACCGCTCCACGGCCTCATCCGCCTCTTGCTCGCAAGCGACCGGACCGATGCGCAGTCGGCCACGGTAGGCCGCAGGACGAACGCCGGAACCTCTCGGAGCGACCCAACCGAACACGCGATCGGCCGGTGACAGCTTGTCGTATCGGCAGGCCGGCAGCAGCGATTCCGATAGCAGTTCTCGCGGGGAAACGGGATAGAGGTCACGTGGCACCAGCACGGGATAGAGCGCCGTCACCTGGTCGTTCTCCAGACGGGCATAGCAGACCGAGCCTCGCCTCAACACCGTCACGTCGTCCTCATGGATGTGCGGACTCCATGCGAGCTGTCCGGGGCCGTCGCCGATCCGCTCTCCCGGACCGGCGGCGGAGCCGTCCGCGCGACGGCGTCCGAACAGCTCGGCCTCGTCGTGCACTCCGCGGTAGTCACAGATCAGGTCGTTCCACTGCTTTTCCAGCGCATGCCACGGCCTGGCGAGTTCCAGCGCTTTGGGCTTCTGGCCTTGCTCCAGATAGAAGAAGCGCTCGCAGGTCTTGCCTTCGATGTTCGGGCCGGTAACGAAGGCGACGCCGTTGACGATCCGCTCGCCGCTCTCTCGCGCCAGCACCTCTTTGGCGCCTTCTCGCACGAACCGGACGACCTCGGTCTGGTTGTTCTTCCCCCGTCTGACCAGGGCGCGGAGCCGTTCCAGATGCCGGGGCGCCTCCTGGCCATCCTTCGGGTAGATGCTCACCCCGTCCTTGTCGTACATCCTGAGCACCGCCTGCTGGAACTTGTACAGCACTCCCTGGGCGGCGATGTACACGGGCACCATGCCCAGGGCGAATCCGGCGTCGCGACGGAAGCCGAGCCGGCTGTCGTGGCCTTCGAAGACACCGAACCGGGAGTTGGTGACGGCCTCGTACGCGGCGCGCAGCATGCCCTTGACCGAGGTGGCGGGCAAGTGCGGGCGGCCGTCGCGGAGCCGTACGGGATAGACGAAATGGCCCTCCGCGCCGTTTCCACCGTCCGACAGTGGGGTCTTCCGCGCGGTGTCGAGGAGCAGCAGCGGCGTCTGCACGGTGAGGGTGACACCGATGCGGCCGGTCCAGCAGCCGGGACGCAGCAGGTCGCGCGCGGGCGGCGGTCCGTCGCGGAGCGGCTCCGGCAGTCCCTCGCGAGGAAACGCCGGGATGAACGTGTAGGGGTTCAGGAACTCGCCGGTCATCACGCGGCCCCTTCCACTGCGTAGGGTTCGAACGCGATCAGGCGTTCCTCGGCGACATAGGCGTTGCCGTGCTCACAGTCCGCGACGACGTACTCGCGGGCGGCCAGCCGTACGCGGTCGCCCTCTCCGGCGGACAGCAGGGGAACGGCCAGGGTGCCGACACGAGAAGAGGCAACGGTGGTCCAGCCGGATCCGGACACGGTCACCGCGCCCCAGACGAGATAGCGGGCGTCCATCGTCGCGATGGCGGGCAACGGATCCACCCGCTCGCCGAAAGAGTCCGGCAGCAGGTACTCGTCCTCTGTGAGCAGGACCGTGTACCCGGACTCCACCCAGCGCAGCTCCGCCTCCGGGGTGAAGACCCACGCCTCGTAGACGACGGACAGATCGACCGGGCCGGACGCGGTGACGCAACCACCGCCCTCGACCCTGGCCACGCGGTACGCGGAAGGCGTGGTGAGCAGGGCGCATCCGCCGTCCAGCCCGGCGGCCTCCAGCGCCTCTGGCAGGGTGACGCCGGTGGCGGCGGCGCCGTACAAGGTCGTCATGACACCTCCTGTGCCAGGTAGTCCGTCCACGCCTGAGCGATGGTTGAGATCTCGGGCCCGTCCAGTGCCTCGGGCAGCGTGACCTGCTTCGGCCACGGTCCGCCGACTAATGTGATCTCGCTGACCTCGATGTCGCCGAACCCCCTGTTGACGGACGCCCCGAGCAGGACGCGCCCCTCGGCCAGGTCGCCCAGGGTCAACAGGAGCAGGGCCAGCGCCGGCTCGCGGCCGTCGGCCAGCCGGGTGAGGTCGATCGAGAGCCTGATCGGCTCCCATTCGACCGAGTGCGGCTCGACCACGCTGAACAGGCGTCCGTCGGCCGCGCCGCCGGTCCACCGGTCCAGGGCGACGTGGTCGGCCTGAGCCATGCCGAGGTCGTCCAGCCGGTCCCGCACCGCCGCCGGCAACTCCGCATGCTCGCCTGGAGACGCCATCGGCAGGGGATCGGCCCCGGTGACGGTCTGCCACAGCGTTTCGGGGATGGTGATCAGTGCGGTGCACTCCTCGGCCCGCAAGGCTCCCGCCCTCCGGTCCTTGACGTCGTCGCGTGCCGCGCCGAACAGACCCCGTACGGCGGGCAGTTGGTCGAGCTGCGCCCGGAACGCTGCGCTGTGCCCGGCGGCGGGATCTTCCGAGGCGGCCCGAGGGGTGGCGGCTCCTGACTCGCCGTGCGAGGCGGTGGTTTCCGGAGCACCGTCGGGGGTGAACCTCGCAGTGCGTTCCACGAACTCGGCGTGGGCTCGCAGCGCCCCCTTGAGCGAACCGCCCGGCAGGACCAGAGTCAGGTGACGCTGATCGACCCGGGTGGTCAGCGGCAACGTGTCGACAGACAGCCCGCTCGGCGTCGCCCGGACCATCACCGGCGCCAGCGGCCTCCAGACGACCTGGACGTGAAGGAACTCACGCCTGGTCGGCAGCTCCGGCTCCACGGCACTCAGAGACGTCTTCGAACGGACGCGCGCAGCATCACCTCTGAGAACGGCCAGCAGCCCCTGCGGGGAGTCGAACCTTTCTACGGCGACCTCGAGGGGATCGTCGAGCAACCGCACGGAGCCAAGCCCTCGACCGGTTGCCGCACCGATCCGTATGTCCCCTGCTGAAAGCGCCGCGAGGAAGGCCCCCATCCGGGCCTCGTCCACGGCCGGGTCCGAATCGGCGGCCGACTCGATGTCGATCTCTAGCCTTAGGAGGTAACCGGCGGGGACGACCTGCCTGCCGTACAGGAACTCCGGGGCGGCCGTGCCGGTCACCCGGTCGATTCCGACTGACGGCCGGAACTCCAAGAACGCACGGTTGAGCGGGCTGAGCGGCAGACCGTGATCGTCCAGCCGGGTGTCGGACGTCACCAGAGCGTCGGCGACGATCACACGGCTCGCGCCGCCCTCGCTGTCTTCCCCGGCGGTCCCCCACAGGTCGGGCAGCAGGGCGTCCGGGGCGGCACCCCGCGACCAGCTTCGCAGGACTCCGGCGAGTGTCGTGCCGGGCACGTAGGGACGGCCCAGGCCGTCCAGGGCGATCGGCAGCGGCTCCGAGGGGTCCGTACCGAGACCTCCGACATGCACCGGCGACTCGGTGCGCAGCCAGCCCCGGGCCCGGACCCGGCTCGTCACGTGCCGGCCTGTTCTGCGTGTCATTCCGCGTCTCCTTCCGCCCGTTCCCGGCTGTGCGCCGCCAGGCAGGCGGTGAGCAGGACGCGCACCGCCTCGTCGTGCAGTTCCGTGCGCAGCGCGGCGGCGCCGTCGGCGGTCACGGTGAGCCTCTCCTCGGGCAGGCCGAGCAGGGTCCAGATCCGATCGGGATGGTCGAGCAGATCGGCCAGCGTCTCCGCCTTCTTTCTCGGCCAGGACGGGCGACCTGCCTTGATCCGGGTGAGCCAGGCGAGCCGGTTGCGGGCTCTTTCCATCGAGGGCTCCCTGACGACCTCGCGCAGCCCGTTGAGCTGGGTGGGAGTCACCTCGACCGGCAGGATCTCCGCACGTCGGTCGCAGGCCGCCATCACGGCTTCGCAGGTCCGGTGGATTTCCACGCGCCAGGCCGCACGTTCGAAGATTCTCCCTTCGGCATGGCCGCCCTCGCCCTGCCTGATCGGCTCGGGCCACACGTCCGACGCCGGCTCGCCATAGGAAACGCCTTGGGCAGGCATATCGCCGACACTCCGGAGCAGCAGGTCATGATCGATCTCGACCTGTCCGAAGCCCTCGGCGCGGCGCTCCCCCACCCCGGCGATACGGACCTCGTCCAGAACCTCAGGGGAAATAGGACCGCCGGAAACCTCGAAGGTGAGGCAACTCCCTGCGGCGAGGCCGTACAGGGTGGGTCGAGGCAGGCCCCAGCCCCGGTGCCAGCTCTCCGTCCTGTGCGCACCGAGCGCAACGGCGATGCGGCCGTCCTGCTGCTCGGTCACCGGACTCAGGGTCACTCCGGATGCACCCGCTCTGGCGAGGGCCTGCTCCAATGCCCGCCCGACGTCGCCGGGGTCGATGCTGAACCTCAGTCTGCTGTCCCTGACCAGCAGCTCCGAGAGCAGCCATACGCGCAGCAGGTTCCCTTCCCCATGTGCACCGCCGGGCGTGGCGCTGTGGCCTTCCTCCGTAGAGGACCCACTCGACATCCCACGCATGCTCTTGGGAGAACCGCTCGGCATGGCGCCCGGACGTGCTTCCACCCGCACCTGGCCGTAGTCGTCCTTCGCTGACCGGCCGACCCGCCACCGTCCGGTCAGCCGCTTCTGCCAGCCCGGCTCCAGCAGGTCCGATCGCACCCGTACCTCGGCCCGGAGCACCGATCCGGCCAGCGCCTTGTAGATGTAGACCCCACCGACGTCCCGGCTCGGCCGTTGGATGTCGTCCCGGATGGTGTTGTGCATGCGAAGGGTGAAGTCCGGGCTGACGACCGTACCCGCCTCCTCGCCCTCCGGCACGACATGCCCTTCCCGGTACGACTTGCCCACAGCCGCGTCTCCGGCCATCCGGTTTCCGGCGACGACGCCCTTGGTCCCCTTCGCGTGCACGAACGCCTTGGGGACGGGCAGGGTTCGCACTCCGCCGCGTGACTGCGGGGTGGCGGCCGTGACAAGGAGGTCTCCCGTACGGACGAGAGCGTGTGCCGGTCCCCCGAGCCGCCTGGCCACCTCGGGCATCAGGCACCAGCCGGGGATGAACGCCTCACCCCGGACCAGGTTGCCCTGGACGGTGGCGGCGGCGAGGACCGGCTGCTCGACGGTGATGACCAATTCCGCGCATTCCCACTCACGGCCGCCCGGTACGGGAACCGGGGCCGGGCGATCGGCCACGCGGTACGGCATGGCCGCGGGAGGTGGTGCGATGTCCGCCCGGGCGAGCACGGCGAAGTCGGGCTCCACGCCCCGCAGCGTCAGCCGGCAGCGGCCGGAGCCGCGACGCCGCTTGCCCCCGATCCGTTCCAGCAACCGCGCGCCCGCCGCCAGCAGGCCCACGGCGGCATGCCGCTGATCCTGATCCAGCTCGTCGAAACCTCGGATCCGCGCGCGGCCGGTCAGCGTGACACCTGCCCTGGCCATCTCCTCGAACCGCAGCATCCCGGCCTCGGCGGTGCCCGTCCTCGGATCGATCGCCACTCCCGGCTTGCGGAACGTCGCGGCCCAGGCCACCTCCGGACGGGTACGCAGCAACTCGGGAAGCCGACCCGGCAGACGCAAGGCCCCGTCAAGAGCCAGGGCCGCGGGCCGCACGGCATGGCGGCGGTCGGCGCTGTACTGGCCGCCGAACAGAAAGTCCAGCCAGTCGTGCCAGATACCGGAAGGGCCGCTGTCGAGCGCGTGCGCCGCCAGCTCGCAGGAGTCCCGCCAGACGCCGATCAGGGTCTTCGCGGGGACGATCGGCGCGGCGGGCGCCGTCGAGGCGTCTCCAGCCTCCCGCTGGACGAGCCGGTCGGCGTAGCCGGGGACTCCGGTACCGGTGCCAACCCTCCAGTCGCTGAGCATGAGCAGTTCGAGTTCGACATTCATCCGGCTGCTCCCCGAATGGGCAGGAAGGGCAGCGCGGCCACGGCGTCCATGAGACCCGTCACCATCCTCTCCTCATGACCGCCCCGGTCGATGTGATCACTGCGGTCGATGTGATTGACAAGGTCACCGTGGTCGGCGTGATCGGCATGGGCGGCGTGATCGCTGTGATCGCGCCAGACCAGCCGCCCAGGGTCCCCTTCCAACTCGGCCAGCGCCGCCAACCGGGCCGGGGATCCGCTGAAGCGCGTGCGGAGCAAGGTGAACCGGGCGTCCGCCACCTCCGCGCCCAGGCACAGCCCCTCGCGGAGCTCGTGCACCGCACCGCTCGGGATGAGCAGCTCACCCGATTCGGCATCCGTTCGCTGGAGCGCGTCCACCCGGCGCAGGAGGTCCGACCAGCGCCGCCGTTCCGCGCGGGGGTCGTCGCTTCCCCGCCCCACCAGGTACGGCGACGCCGACGCGACGGTCCCGCCCGCCAGCGTGGACGAGCTCCGGATCCTCGCGAGATCGGGTGCCGAGCTCTCGAACAGCACGGTGAACGCCAGCGCCGACCCCCACGCCTTCACCTGCTTGGCCTCGGCGGTGATCAGCTCCTCGGCGAGGTCATAGGCGAACCTGAACGGGTAGTTCCGCTTGACGATCGCCACCCCGGCCGCCGCCCCCAGCCAGGGGCGGTCGGCTTTGTCGAGGATCGGGCGGAGCAGGGCATCGCTCGCGGTCTCCTCTTCGAACGCTTCCAGGTAATGCCGGGCGAACGGCAGGGCCACGGCGCCCTCGCAGAGTACGGTCAGGTCGTCACCGCCGAGCACCAGAGGTAGGACGGGAGGCATGCCGTTCACCGTGACGGACGCGTGTTCGGCCGCGGTCCGGGTCAATGCCTTATGGAAGGCCCTTTTCGCGCAGTCATCGACCCCCAGGGACAGCGTGCGCAGGGCTTCCGTGTACTTTCCGTCCCGGTTGACGGCATCCGCCACGTCGAGCCTGTCGCCGAGGCCGCGGAAGATGTCGCCGAACCCGTTGCCGTCCGCGTGCACCACCGCCACCCAGTCGGCTTCAAGCCCCAGCCTGTCGACGATCTTTCTCGTCGTGGCGACGTCGGTCTGCGCGTCCTCGGCCAGGCGGCTGAGCGCGTGCTGGAAGTGGTCGAGCTTGGCCATGGACGCCGCCGACCTGGTTCTGCTGGGCTCGTCCCGCCCTTCACGATGGAGTGACATCGCCGGCAGTCCCGTGGAGGCACAGTCCTCGACCAGCGGCAGCCGCAGGAACCTCGCCTGCGGGCCCGGCCTGGACTCGCGCACCGCCGCGAGTTCGGTGCGTGCCGCCGAGATGTCGTGCGCGAGCGGCCCCACCGCCTCGACCACCACGCCGCAGACGTCCAGACCGGGGGCCTCGCGCAGGGCTCGGCCGGTCAGCTCGGTCACCAGGCTCCGGCCGGCGTCCTTGTCCCGAACCAGCACGGTGATGGCTCCCGCCCCGGCGGTGATCAGTTCCGCGGCGTGGCCGTCCTTGATGCGCCAGCTCCTGTCGAACCCGGGGAACACGCGGGCCATCGCCTCGTCGGCCCAGGAGCCGTTGACCTGTGCGATCAGATCCGACGCCCCGACGATCTCCTGCCGTTTGCGCGAGGAGAAGATGTACCGCTGGTTGCCCGCCGTACCGATCACGACGACGTACATGGCTCTCCTGCCTCATAGGGGTGCGGAACCGGCGTGACCTTGTGACCCATCAACCAGCCGAGCGCGAAGGCGACGCTGGCCGGAGCAGTGATGAACAGGCGCGGACACAGGCCGACGTACTCTGGGCGAGCCTCGATCCACGCCGACCACGCCCCGTAGACGTGCCGGACAACGAGCTCGAAGTCTCCGGTGCTTTCGGGGATGTTGGCCGGGCCGCCGTCGACGACCAGAGCCGCACGGCAGCGCTCCCAGCGCCCATTGACGTCCAGGCAGCCCTCGCGCGCCGCGCGCAGCGCCTCGGCAACCATCATCGGGTTGTCCGCGAGGTGCACCACAAGCGCGACCGCTCCCCCGTCCGGCACGTCGCCGAATTCCGGCTCCTCGATCACTGTGGCCAGCTTCGCCGCACGTACGGCCTCCGCAGGGGTCAGTGGATCCTTCAACCGGCCGCTGATCCGTACCGCCGTGAAGAAGTCCGTACGGGCGAACTCGGCGCGTTGCGGCAGGACGACATCGGCGATCGCATTGCGATCGTCAGCGGACGCGTCGTCGTGAGGGGATGCGCCGACGCCGCGCAGCCTCCGGTGCACATTGAACTTGAACCTCGCGCCCAGTTCGAAGGCGTCGGGCAGCGCGGCGTTGACATAGAGCGACACCGGGGTCGAAGGATCGGCCTCGGCCAACTCCGTGAGCCGCACGTTCACCAACTCGCAGGCGAACTCGATGGCGTCCACGCGCGCTTCTCGCGCGGTGGCCTTCGCCTCCGCGTCGTCTTCCGGCGTCGCCGCGACGATGTCCCGCCGTACGGTGAAGCAGGAGTCATGATGTCGCCTGGCGTGGGCGACGGCAGCGGCGGCCCACTGGGTGCTCCACGGCGCTCGCCAGTTCGTTCTCGGCAGGGCGATCACGATGCCCACACCTTTGCTGCGCTGCTGCCACAGGTTGATGCCCGCGAACACCGCCGCCGAGACGACGCACAGCGCGGTGAGGAACCCTCGCTGATCGCCGAGCCAGCTCTTGATCACATCCGGCACCGTGCCGGCGGCGACCGCCGCCGCGACACCCGCGAGGGCCGCCACCGCCCAGCGGGATGTTCCCTCCACCGCCGTTCTCGCCTTGCCCGTCGTCTGAGCCCGGGAAAGCCCCATCCACTCGTCCTCTCCGCCCCGTTTTCCACCTTCACCCGACACAGATGGACGACACAAAGAGCGACGAAATGGTAACAAGTAGCAACTTTCGGAGTATTACACGGAGATGTTGCAACCCCCATAGGGGCAATGAGGACAGGCGATCTATTCCAAGAATCGCCGCGGGAAATTCGGGTTGCGACCCTCGTAGGGGCGATGAGGACTCCGGCGGTGGTTCCAGTTCTGCGCAGAGACCGGCCTGTTGCGACCCCTCGTAGGGGTGATGAGGACTGGTGATCCCCGTCGCGCGAGCGTCGCCGCACACGTTGCGACCCCTCGTAGGGGTGATGAGGACACGCGAGCAGCGGCAGGGGAAAGTGTGCTGCCGCATGTTGCGACCCCTCGTAGGGGCGATGAGGACCGTCTTGTCGCGGTAGTCCATGAGCACGCGCATCTCGTTGCGACCCCTCGTAGGGGTGATGAGGACTGGTGATCCCCGTCGCGCGAGCGTCGCCGCACACGTTGCGACCCCTCGTAGGGGTGATGAGGACAG